>JAKAGD010000002.1 GCA_021817685.1 bacterium | reverse complement strand
CCGGACGGGGAGCGGCGTCGCGCGCATCTTCTCGCGCACGAGCTTCCCGCACCGCGAAAGCTCTTTCAAGTTCCTTGTATCCAATCCCTTCAGCGTTTTCTCTATGAAAAGGTCGAGTCCGGTCTGCTTCAGGTAGTGGTAATACGCGGCGGCGGTCACGGCGAAGCCGTGCGGAATGCGCACACCGCGCGGTTCAAGCGCGCGAATGAGCTCTCCGAGCGAAGCGTTCTTGCCGCCGACCTGCGCAACATTGTCCATACCGATGTCTTCGAACCAGAGGATGAAAGCGTCTTTCATAATTATTTTTTCATTGCGATGATAAGGTCGGACACATTAGAACCAGTATAGCCGGTGATAAGTGAATCGCCGGTCGCGGCGAAGAAATCGTACGCGGTATGCGCGTCGAGGTGCTCTTCTATAGAAAGGTTGCGCGCGAACACATGCGCACGGGTCACTTCGTCACCAATAGCGCCCGCGCAGTCGGTATTGTCGCGCCCGTCGGAGGCGAACGGCAGGATGAGCTCGCCTTCGCGCAATTCGTTCAAGGCCGCAAGCGCCATTTCCTGATTGCGCCCGCCTTTCCCGTAGTGTTCGCCGAGCGTGACCGTGCTCTCGCCGGCGTAGAGGAGCACGGTCTTCTCCGGCGCATCGCGAAGCTTCTCTACGACCGCGTGCCCGACCTCCCGCGCTTCGCCGG
The DNA here is from genome assembly GCA_021817685.1 of bacterium. Lineage (GTDB taxonomy): Bacteria > Patescibacteriota > Minisyncoccia > Phycocordibacterales > Phycocordibacteraceae > C7867-001. The sequence goes on along the minus strand of JAKAGD010000002.1, from coordinate 21,863 downwards.
CGAAACGATCGTCCACGACCTCGCATTTGTATTCGCGTCGCTCGGCTTCTTGCCGCATTGCGGCAAGCGCATCCCCGTTCGTAAGAAAGAGGAGGTTCGTCACGCGTTTGAAATAGTTCGGGTCCTTCGGGGTCTCCAGAAGCTCCAGATTTGCCGCGGGCACGATACCGTACCGCGCAAGGACGTCTTCCGCATCGCCGGCGGACGTGGTATCCGGTACGGTCGGGCCGGAGGCGACGAAGCCGAGGTCGTTTCCCGGCACGTCGGAGACGATGAGCGAAACAACTTCGGCGGGGTACGCGGCGGCGGCCAGGCCGCCGCCGCGCAAAAGCGAGATGTGCTTGCGCACGGTGTTGATGTCCTGGATGGTCGCGCCGCGGGTCGTGAGTTCGTTCCAGAGCGCCACTTCGTCCATACAGCTCATGGGCGCGGGCGGGAGGCAGAGCAGGGTAGAGCCGCCGCCCGATATGAGCGTGATGACGAGGTCGGCTTCGCTCCGTCCGGTGAGGAACGCCGCGATGCGTTTTGCCGCCTGCACGTTCGCCTCGGTCGGCAAGGGGTGCGAGCCGACGTAGGCTTCTACCTTCCGGAGGGGCGTTCCCTCCAGGGGGGAGACGTCAAAAGCAATGCCGCCTTCGAGCCGATCGCCGAATATCCGTTCCACCGCTTGCGCCGCGGCGTTCGCGCATTTGCCGACGCCGATGAAGAAGATGCGGCGCTCTGTAAGCGGGTATACCTTTTCGTTCAAATGCAGACCATCGTCCTCAATGCGGAGTGCGCGCGCGAGCGCCGCGCCTACATCGATAGCCGCAAGGCCCGCCTCAGCTATCGCGAGAGCGTCACGGCGCTCATGACTTTCAGCGAGCGCCTCAAAGTTCTGGATGCGATGCGTCATTTCTTTTAGAGTACCGCAGGTGGGGGTCTCCCCCTAGACGGCTTTCTCCCAAAAAAGTGGATTGCGGGATTATGCATGATTTTTTGACTTATGTTCAATTAGTCGGTATACTGCCGCCACCCTTATCAACTAGTTAGTCGAGAGACCTCGGGATAGAAATGGAAAAGTACGCATTCAATGGGAACATCCTCATTGTAGGATTTGGGAGTATCGGGCAGGGAGTACTACCGCTTCTTCTGCGGCATTTTACTATTACGCCGGATCGCATCACCATCGTTACCGCCGACAAGCGGGGCGAGGACGTTGCAAAGGAGTACGGCGTGCGGTTCATCATTGATCCGCTCCTGCCGCACAATCACCAGGACATCGTGCGCTCGCACATCGGTGCGGGCGACTTCCTCGTGAACGTTTCGGTGGACGTGTCCACAATGGCGCTTATTGAGCACTGCCAGAAGAACAACATTCTCTACATAGACACGGTCGTGGAACCGTGGGAAGGGTATTACACCGACCCCTCGCTCTCGGTCTCGCAGCGCTCCAACTACGCGCTTCGGGAGCAGGCGCTCGCGCTCCGTTCGCTTGAGCTGGACGGTCCGCGTCCGACCGCCATCATTGCGCACGGCGCGAATCCCGGGCTCGTATCCCACTTCGTGAAGGAGGCGCTTCTCAACATTGCCGCCGACACGGGGAATACCGTTCCGGTTCCGGCGTCGCGCGAGGAATGGGCGAAGCTCGCCCGCGATCTCGGCATCAAGGTCATTCACATCGCCGAGCGCGATACACAGGTCTCGCCGGTGCCGAAGAAGATCGGCGAGTTCGTGAATACCTGGTCCATTGACGGCTTCCACTCGGAGAGCAGCCAGCCGTCGGAAATGGGGTGGGGGACGCACGAGAAGACCATTCCGGCGGACGGACGCGAACACGACTTCGGCTCAAAATGCGCCATTTACCTGGAACAGCCGAGCTTCATGACCAAGACGCGCAGTTGGACGCCCACCGCGCAGTCCCAGCACGGCTGGATCGTCACGCACCATGAATCCATCTCCATCGCCGACTACTTTACGGTCACAGAGGACGGCAAGGCCGTGTACCGTCCGACCGTGCATTATGCCTACCACCCCTGCGATGGCGCCGTGCTCTCACTTGACGAGCTGGTCGCAAACAACGGCGAGCTCCAGAAGGAACAGCGGCTCATCGGCGACGACATTCTCCCGGGCGGCGTGGACGAGCTCGGCGTCCTGCTTATGGGTCACGAAAAGAACGCATACTGGTACGGCTCGCGGCTTTCCATAGACGAGGCGCGCAGGCTCGCGCCGCACAATAATGCGACCGGCCTCCAGGTGACGGCCAGCATCATCGGCGCTATGGTTTGGGCGATACAGAACCCGACCAAGGGCGTTGTGGATGCCGACGAGATGGACCACCAGCTATTGATGGACATTACGCGCCCGTACCTCGGGGAAGTGTTCGGCGAATACACCGACTGGACGCCGATCCATGGCCGCGGGAAGCTGTTCCCGGAGACTTTTGACGCCGAAGACCCGTGGCAGTTTGAGAATTTCCGGGTGTCCTAAGCGGAACAGCCATTGCGATTTCGGAGCACGCGTCGCCCTCCCCTGCGGGAGGGCGCGCTCATTCTCGGCTCGCAAATTTCCGCACAGGCCCCTACAGCGCGGAAATTACCGTGCTGCGTCGCCTCCGAAAGTCTCCGAAATCGCAATGGCTGTTCCGCTTCAACTATCGCTCGGGACAACCCATCCCTGCGTTAGGGTTTTGAATTCGTTTATGCGGTCCTCAAAACCGACCCGCACCATGTGGAGGAACGGATGGCATTCCGGCGTGAATTCATAGTGGCCGCGCACCTCGCCGTCTTTGAATATGCGGATATGGTATTGGCGTTCAAAACCGGTCGTGCGCCGCAGGCTGACGAGCTCGCCGGAGTCTTTCCATGCGACAAAATGACTCCCGTAGCCTTGTTCGGCGAGGAAGAACGCGAAATCGCGCACGGAACGTGACGGATGAAGAAGTCCTATGAGGAATTCCTGCCGTCCCGTGTGCCCCGGTTCGAAGTAGTTGATAAATAATTTCCCGATGCCGAGGCGGTACGCGGCCCTGCGTATGAGGGGATAGAAACGCGAATAGAACTTCCAGAACCAGAACTTGATCCGGTCAAGGAATGCCGCAGGGTACTCTATCCGCGAATGCGGAAGCTGTTTTATCCACTTTTCCACGGTAGAGACGGGCGATTATGGGGAATTGCGCGAGCGGAAGGTTCGGCGCAGGTACGGCTTTGCGAAGCGGTCCAGGCCCCAGTAGCCGGCGACGCGGTGTGCGCTCATGATGCCGAGCGCGACCAGGACAAGGATGGGATTCATGCTGACCGTACCGGCGAGCATGAAGTTGAACGACATGAAGAAGGCGAAGAACGCGGCGGTGCAGGTGAAGAGCCCGACGATGAGCCCGAGCCCGATGGCGAGTTCGCCGAGAACCACGGCGTGCGACCATCCGTTCACGTTGGGAAGAACGGCGTTCTGAAGGAACGAGGCGTACCACATCTGTACATCCGGATGGGCGCCGGCGGTCTTCGCGAGCGCGCCGTTCACGAACCCGCCGAGCGCCGCGCCGGCGCCACTCCCGAACCATGCCGGGTTCCCGAGCTTCTCCCACCCGGCCATGAGGAACTCATAACCGAGGTAGAGGCGGGCGAGGAGCCACAGAGGGGCGCTTGCTTTGCTTACGGTAAGGAAATGGGCGAGCCGGGACTGTTCTATGGTGTACGTGTTCATACCCCTCATTCTAGACCAGCCGGCGGGGAAAGAAAGCGCCCGCTGGGGAGTACTATAGGGGCACGATTATGAAGGAAACGAGGCTCATTATGGGCATGCCGATAGAGATAGAAATCGCCGGCGAGGGCGCCAAGAGCGCCCTTGAGGCGGCATTCGCGTATCTGGTCGCCGTCGACGAGCGCTTCAGCACCTATAAGGAGGGGAGCGAGATTTCAAGAATGAATCGCGGCGAGCTTACGCTCGCCGCGGCCAGTCCCGAAATGCGAGAAGTTTTTACTATCGCCGAAAAGACGAAGCAGGAAACGAAGGGCTATTTTGATATCCGCCAGCCAAGCGGCCTCATCGACCCTTCCGGTGTCGTAAAGGGCTGGGCAATTAAAAACACCGCCGCACTCATCCGCAAGGCGGGCCACGGGAATTATTTCGTGAACGCCGGCGGCGACATTGCGATGAGCGGCAAGAACGCGAAGGGCGAAGAGTGGAGTGTCGGCATCCGCAACCCGTTCAACATCCAGGAAATAGTGAAGGTCGTGTACCCGCGCGGGCAGGGCATCGCGACCTCCGGCTCCTACATCCGCGGCGCGCACATTTATAACCCGCATGCGCCGGGCGGAGAACTGAAAGACATCGTGAGTATTACGGTCATCGGCCCCGACGTGCTCGCGGCGGATCTCATGGCAACGGCGGCCTTCGCGATGGGGAAGGACGGCATTGCCTTTATCGAGAATCTCCCCGGTTTCGAGAGCTACGCGATTGATGCAAAGGGCATGGCCACCCTCACGAGCGGCTTTGCGGCGTATACCAAATGATAGACTTGGGGGATGAAAGAAATGGCCCGGCTCCCGAAACTGAAAAAAGGCGATAGGGTCGCCATTCTCTCGCCGTCATTTGCCGCTCCCGGGAAGTGGCCGCTTGTCTATGAACTCGGTCTCAAGAATCTCCGCGAGGTGTTCGGTCTGGAGCCGGTTGAATTTCCCGCGACGAAAAAGCTCGGTGCTTCGGGCGAGGAGCGTGCGCGGGATCTGGTGCGCGCGTTCGAGGATGAGGGCATACAGGCCGTTATCACCTCCCTCGGTGGCGATGACCAGGTCACCTACGTTAAAAATCTGCCGCCGGAACCCTTCGCTCGGAATCCAAAGCCGTTCCTCGGCTTCAGCGACAATACGCATTTCGCAAATTTCCTTTGGCTCTCCGGCATCCCGTCCTATTACGGTGGCGCCCTCTTCACCCAGTTCGCCCTTAAGAAGATGGATGCGATGACCGCGAAATATCTCACCTACGTGCTTTTTGAGTTGGGCGAACGCGAACTTGAAGCGAGCCCGACCTATAACGACATCGGCCTTGATTGGAATGATCCGGCGAACCTCGAAAAAGAGCGGACCTATGAGCCGAATGACGGCTGGCGGTGGAACGGCGATGCGGATGCCGAAGGCATTTTGTGGGGAGGGTGCATAGAATCTATCGACGAACTGCTCCGCCACGGAGTTCAGATACCTTCCCTCAAAGACTTTGAAGACATCGTGCTGTTCACCGAGTCGTCGGAAGAGATACCGCCGGCCGATTATGTGTTCCGTGTATATCGAGCGCTCGGCGAGCGCGGCATCTTGGAGCGCGTGAAGGGCATCCTCGTCGGCCGACCGAAGGCGTGGGAGTTCGACAAACCGAACACGGCCGCGCAAAAGAAAGAATATCGGGAGAAACAACGCGAAGCGATCCTGCGCGCGGTACGACACTACAACAAAACTGCTCCCGTCGTGCAGAATCTCGACTTCGGCCATACCAATCCGCAGATCGCGCTCCCGTACGGCGGCCGTGTCCGGATAGACGGCAAGGCAAGGAAAGTTTTTGTAAATTTTTGATATGGAAACAGAAATCGAAGCGAAATTTCCAGATATAGATGCCGATGCGTTGCGCTCGGCACTGAAAGAAAAAGGGGCAGACCTCGAACATCCGGAGGTTCTAATGCGCCGAAGGAATTACGATTATCCTGATAGGCGTCTGGAAAAGATAGGCGGTTGGATACGCGTCCGCGATGAAGGCGATAAGGTCACCTTGAGTTATAAGCAGTTGAACGACCGTACATTGCACGGGACGAAAGAGATCAATGTCGTGGTGGATGGTCTCGATAAGGCTTGCTCATTTCTTGAATCCATCGGCATGGCGGCCAAGGCGTACCAAGAGACTCGGCGCGAAAAGTGGAAGTATAAAGGTGTGGAGATCACGCTCGATACGTGGCCGTGGGTGCCGACATTCGTCGAGCTCGAGGGGCCGACCGAGGAACTAGTGAGGAAGGTCGCGAGTGACCTCGGGTTTGATTGGAATAGGGCGATGCACGGAAGTGTGGAGACCATCTACCAGATGCACTACGACTTTTCGGAAGCGGAAATAGACGGCTGGGAGTCTATCACCTTTATCGCCCCGCCGAACTGGCTACTCGCAAAGAAACTGAAATAGCCCGTGCCCCTCTGGGAATAAGAGAAATGCTAAAGTGTTCGAATGTCTACAGACAAGAAATTCGTCATCCGATGCCGGGCCGTCATCCTGCACGAGGATAGATTGCTCGTGGTGAGGCATAAAGCCGACGCAAGCTTCACCGCTCTTCCTGGTGGCCACCTTGAGTTGGGGGAGGGGATCGAAGAATGTCTGAGTCGGGAAATCGTAGAGGAACTGGGAGTCGAACCCCGAATAGGCAGGCTGCTGTATGTAAATACATTCGTTGATTCGAATAACAAGCAACCAGTCGAGTTTTTCTTCGAGGTGTTGAATGGAGCCGATTACCTCAATAGCGAGCAGCTTGAACGGTCGCATGCCCATGAGCTCGCGGAAATTCTTTGGGTAAGTCCGAGCGACGATGTACATATCCTCCCGCAAAAATTCGCAGATGATTTCAAGAATGGGCTAATCGGCGTTGCCGGCGAGATACTCTATATCACCGGATAACTGAAGCTGTAAAATGATGCTCAAGCGGTGCCTGCGTCGCTTTAGCCAAAATAAAACTCCCCGTTTCCCTGAGAATCAGGTGGACGGGGAGGGAGGGAGAGATCACGTCTTCAGACATTTCGCGCGCGCTTCCTTGAGGAGGGGAACGAACCGCGTGTTGTCTTTGGGGAATCCGAAGACGGGTCTCGGTATCATCGAGCAGTTGATCTTGATGCCGTTGATCCGTTCGATCTCCTCGAAAAGCGCGATGGTGTTGTCGAGGCATAGGGCCGAGAATTGCCGCAACTCCTTTTCCGGTATCGACGCCCATTTATCCGGCCTTCCAAAGGGAAGGATATACGGGAAAGACTCATCGCCGCAGAAGTATTGGCGCCCGGAATACGGAACGCCGGGATAGAAGTCTCGCTCGCACACCTGGTCGCTCACGTCGTCGAATTCGTCGAGGCAGTCGACCTTCATGCGATCGGGCATCCCGATAACCCCGAAGGTCGCTTTCTTGAGGCTGTTGATGCCGCTCTTCATACCGACGGCCGCCGTCACCGCATGCACGTTCGCATGGCAATGGTGCAGGCCACTAATAGTGCCGATGAGCGTCTTGCCGGAAAAGACCACGTCGTCGATGAGGGCGACCTTTTTCCCGCGGAGGATTTCGAACTGGGACTGCTTCGCGGGGGTCCCATTGCGCACCGACGGGATTACGATGTCCTCTCCGGACTCGTCGACCGTGCGCGTAAGTTCGATGCGCCCGTCGATCTCGGAATCTTCAAGGTAGGCGCGTTCGAGACTGATCACGGTGAGCCCGGCCTTTCTATGCAGGGCGGCCGATTCAAGCAACCCCTTCCGGATCTCCCGGCTGTCGATGAAAGTTACCCGGGCGAAGAGCCGCTGCAGGAACGCCTTCATTCTCGAGCGCGGCCCGAGGTAGAGGTCTTTTGCGGGAGGCAAAAGACCGATGCTTCTGCACCAGCGGGGAAGGAGGATGTCAATGTCCTCCGAAATGACGTAATGCGTACCGCGGAAGTGGTGGCCGTGATGGGCACCTTTGGAACTGTCCATTTGCTTGCCTCCTGGGAAGGATTGAATTTCAAGGAAACCCCCCAAAGACTAGCATAGTGGGGTACTAATACAAATAGCGTTATTTCTTCTGTCGCGCGAGTTCCAAGGCCTTAGAAACGGCTTCTTCGGGAGTCGTAGCCGCCTCCACTTTCAGTCGTTTGCGCGCATCAATGTGCTCGCCCGCGAGTTTGTCGGCCCAACCCCCCGTTCCCGTAAGCGCGACGATGGGGATATTCATTTGATAGGCGATCGCAGCCTCGGTCAACGTCCCCGAACCTCCGGAAATGATGATTATCGCGTCACACGAATTAACAAGCACAAATTCGCGCCCGCCTCCGCGCTCTATTCCGGTCACGACGATGACGTCGGTGAGCCCTTCTTTGTCCCATATGTCTTTCCCCTTTCCGTACGTCACGCCGACCGTCAGTCCTCCCATGCTCTTGGCACCGCGCGCGGCGGCGGTCGACAGGGAGTCATAGTCCTTCTCGGCTCCGTATACGGTGATACCGTCCTTTTCAGCAACGATCCTACCGACCGCAAACGCGAGATCTTCAATTTCTGTCGCGTAATTAAGATCGGCAGCCGATCCCATCACACCAATCTGCGGCTTTCTTTTCTCCATATTTTTGACAATACACTATTAATGAAGAATTTCTAGTCTGCGGGCGCTTAGAAAAAAAACCGCTACCACTCCCGCGCGTTCCAAGATATGTGTTTGAATCTCGTGTTATTATAGTAGGGTCGAGGTTTGGGCGCCTTAATCTATCACGGAATATGCACTTGAAATCACTAATTGAGGCACGAGAGTATCTGGATGGACTAAGGAGGAAACAAGAGACATTAGGGACCATTCACACCCTAGGCGCTCTTCATGAGGGGCATGCCGCGCTCATACGGCAAAGCGCCATCGAAAACAAAAACACGATTGTTTCAATTTATCCTAATAAAATCCAATTACTGTCAGGATCAAAATATCAATACGATCTGCAAAAAGATACTGAATTTGCTCTTGGCAATGGGGCTACGGCGGTAATTTCTTCGACGGACGACGAAATGTTCTCGGATGGATTTTCCACCTATATTGATCAAGGTGAATGCTATTCGCGGCTTGCTGGCTCAATCCTCCCAAACGTAATTAAGGGGATGATTACTGGCTGCATACGTTGGATAAACTTTACTCAGCCCACAAGAAGCTATTTCGGGTTAAAAGACATTGAGCAGTCAGTATTGGTCAAGAAAGCGGTCAAGGACCTGCTCATACATTGTGAAATTAGACATGTGCCCTGCGTTAGATTTAAAAGCGGGGTCCCGATCTCCTCGAGACTAGCCAACCTGAATGCAGATTTGCTGAGCGACGTAAGCTTATTGTATAACGTTATCTCGCAGGCAAGAAATATTATTTACAAAGGTGAGAGGGACGCTAAATCCGTCATTGCGTATGTTGATTTAGAGTTACGCAAGAACCTAAAACACTTTTCGGTCATTTACACCAAGATTGTTGATGCGGGCGATTTTAGAGATATAGACGTTATTTCCATACCTTTTGTCATACAAAGTTCAATTCGGTTTGAAAAGGTCACCCATTTTGACGGACAGCTGATTTATTCGGAAGAGGATTTGCGAGACGGCAATCCTGTTATTTGGTTGGAATGACGATGGATACCGAGCGCCACAAACATGTGCTCCCTAGAGGATTTCATTATCTTGAAGCCGATGCAGTATTTAAGAAAAATCGCATCCTATCCGCCTTTATCGAGTCCTCTAAGAATATGTTTGAAGAGTTGGTAGAATTCCCGCCGGTAGCCTATTGGGATGATTTTATGAAGGCGTCTCACATAATGGGCGATAAAGTATTTGAGTTTAAGGATAAGAAGAATCGTCATTTGGTATTAACTCCTGACGCATTAGTACACGTTTACAATCATTATTTACAGAAGAACACAGGGAGAAACGTCCGCTACTCATGGATCTCCCCGACATTCAGGTACCGGCATGCCCCGGTACGGCATTTCTACCAGATAGGATACTCGAGCATAAATTTCTCTCCCGGCCGGGATATGTCAGAACTCATGGCTTGTGTTATACAGCTTCGTAACTTCGTGCACGAGACTACCTTGAAAGAGATTTCATTGAGAATTGTCAATCCGGCCTTAATTTCTGAAATCATTAACTCTAGAACGTCGGACGAGGGAGCGGCGGCAGAACTTCTCGCTGAAGTTAGATTGAAAAAAGAATCTATTACCTTGGGCGATACGCTATCGGATATAAATTTGAAGGAAGATCTTCTTGAATTATATTCGGCTTCAGAAAGAAACCCTGTGCGGTCAAAACGCCTTATTCGCTACAACGGTTATGAGAAAGCCCTCGAGTTTTACGAAGCGATTTCTAAAGAAGCACACATTTCATGCAACCTTGAGCTACTGAACCCGTATTCGGCTGAGATTTTGAGTGGCGTTGGTTTTATTATTGAAATTGAAGGTAAGAAAATCGGCGATGGTGGAATATATAGTTCATACGGGAGCACATACAACAAAAAGATAACGGGCGTAGCCAGCGTGTGCACAGGAATCAACGCTTTATCGCGGCAAATCGTAGACCAATAAACAAGAATCCTCGCGGGAGCGCCGCGAGGATGCAGGTATAACCGGAAAGAACCCTAGTGACTCGTGAAAAAACCCTCGTCCATGATACTGACGTCCCATTGCTCGCGCGTCGTAAGGTCCTTCACGCGTACCGTACCATTGGTAACTTCGTCTGTGCCAATGAGAACGATCTGCGCCACGCCCTTCCTTTCCGCGTATTCGATGTGCTTTGCAAGCTTTCCTTGCACTAAGCTCATCTCGCACGGAACGTTCAGTAAACGCAGTTTCGAAGCGAACCTCTCTGCGTAGGAAAGTACCGCTCCTTCATGAGAGACAGGGACTATGAAGAACTTCGTGTAGGACTGAGCGCGCGCGGCGACTATCTTGTGTTTGAACAACTGCGACAAGAGCCGCGTCAGCCCAATCGACATGCCCACCCCGGGGTAATTGCCGTTTGCGAACGTCCCGACTAGATTCTCGTAACGTCCACCGGAACAGACGCTCCCCAGCTCCGGATATTTCACGAGGCGTGTCTCGAAGACCGTTCCCGTGTAGTAATCCAATCCGCGTGCGATGGACAGGTCCACGGTGAGTTCGTTGGCATTGACTCCCTTTGCGAGAGCCGCCGTGACGACTTCAGCGAGCTCGTCGATTCCTTCTTGGTAGAGGGTGTTCGTTGACAGCGAACGGAGATCCGCGACGCGTTCGAGAGGAATCTCCCGCGACAGGAAGTCAAGGAGGCTGGACGCATCGAAATTCGTGTCCCCGAGAGCTTCCCGGATTCCTGTGAGCACCCCCTCACGGCCGATCTTTTCGAGTTTATCGACGCATCCCATCACTGCGAAGTGGAGCGACTGATCGATGCCGACGCCGGAGAGGAACCCTTGCAGGATTTTCCGGTTGTTGACGCGGATCTGAAAGTCGCCAATGGCAAGCGAGCGCAGAATATTCGCCATGATGGCTGTTATCTCTGCGTCGCAAACAATGGGCAATGACTCCCGTCCGATGATGTCGATATCGCATTGATAGAATTGGCGGAAGCGGCCAGCTTGTGGTCGTTCACCTCTCCATACCGTTTGCATCTGATAACGCTTGAAGGGGAAAACGAGTTCGCGCTCGCGTTGGGCGATGTATCGCGCCATCGGCACGGTCAGGTCGAAATGAAGCGCGAGATCGTTGTCGTCAGACGATTCGCCGGACGCGTGCAAGCGGGTAATCTTGTAGATCTCTTTCTCGTTGCCCCCTTTTGCGGTCAATGTACCGACGCGTTCAACCGCGGGAGTCTCGATGGGGGAGAAGCCGTTCAATTGGAAAACCCTTCCGATTTTTGAAAGGAATTTTTCCTCAACGAGCTTCTGTTCGGGTGACCACTCAGGGAACCCGCTAATCGGTTTAATCGATGCCATGATATACCTCCGTAAAGTGAGTTGGCGTCAAAGGAAGTGATGCGCCCGGCAGAACACTACCACGCGGATATCAACATAGCAATATGTCGCTCGGACGTTATGTATTCGATAAAACGCCCCCGTTCGGTAGTACAATACGGGGACGATGATGCCGCTCGATAGGAATGAAAGTGGCAGGACCCTTTGACGGGGCTGTGGATAAGCGGGGGAGGCGCTTGATTTTTTTATAGGGATATGCTATAGTTTTCTGCAGTGTGCTGTCCGGCACTTTGTCAGTCAAATCAATTCAATCAATCCAGGAGGTTCGCATGTCCAGTGTTCTTCAGGCAACAACCGGACCGTTGTCCGGCGCTCATACTCCGTCGGCGACGTCGGAGTACGAGCATAAGGTGTGGCCGTATCGGCTCATACTCCCCTTCTTGTTCGTCATAGGGGCGTACGTCCAGGCGAAGAAATTCGTCTACCGCCTTTTCGGGGGTCCGACGTGCGTTCCGGAGACGAACTGTTGGTTCATCGACGGAATGAGCGTCAACAGCCGCCGCGTCAAAGACGGCGCCAGGGGCTGGAAGGCGCTCGATGCGGTGTACAACTTCCGCCGAGGCGGCGAAGGTGAAAACGCGCTCATTCGCGCCGTTGACGATTTCTGGTTGCAGATCCGGAATGCGCAAGCGGTCCGGAACCGGCTGAAAATTGTCAAACGCGAAGTTCGCAAGGCTATCGTCGAAATGGCGAAGACCAAGGCTGTCGGCGAACCCGTCCGCCACCTGTCGCTTGCGGCGGGAAGCGGCCAGGGGGTCATCGAGGTCATTGCGGAAATGCAAGCCGCCGGTATCCCCTGCGAGGTGCTGCTTATCGATCAGGACGAATCGGCGCTCGAGCATGCGCGCACTCTTGCCGGGGCCCACGGCGTTAGCGCGAGCATCATCACGCGCAAGTGGGACGTCGTGTACTTCGAACGGGCGCTTCAGGGGTTCAGGCCCGATATCATCGAGATGTGCGGTCTCCTGGATTACCTTCCCTGGACCCTCGCGGTCAGGCTCACCCAGAAAATACATCGGTTTCTGAAACAAGATGGATTTCTCTTGGTATGCCACATTCATTCGAACTGGGAGAAGTACTTCCTGTGGCATCAAGAGAACTGGGGCATGCTGTACCGGTCCCGTCAGCAATTGAGAGAGATGCTCACAAGGGGCGGATTTCTCGAGGCGGACCTGTACGCGGAGCCGCACCGCATTCACAGCGTGGCGGTCGCCCGGCGGATGTAGCCCTGGGGTATCCTGGATTGATATCGCGCAAGACCTTTGGCCGGAATGCTACACTAGTGGCATTCCGGCTTTTTCTTTTCCATGAATCTCTACGCAATCTCCGCGCTCGTGAACGTCGCCACCAGTATCGTGCTCGGGTTCCTTATTCTCTTTGCCGACCGGCGCAATCGCGCGAATCAAATGTTCTCTCTGTTCGCTCTCGCCGTTGCGGTGTGGGGGTACGCCTATTTCCTGTGGCAAATAGCAGGCGACCCGGCGTCGGCGATGTTCTGGGTGCGGATGCTGATGGCGGGGGCGATATTCATACCGTTCTTTTATTTCCATTTCATCGTTCGGTTCCTCGACCTCCTGCGTCCGCTTCGCTGGTTGGTGGTGGCCGGGTACCTCATCGCCCTTTTCTTCAGCGTCGTCAATTGGACCCCGCTTTTTGTCGCTTCCGTCAGCGCACAAAGCGGCTTCCCGTTCTGGCCGGCGGCCGGCCCGCTGTTCCTCCCGTTCCTGGCCGTCTGGGTGGCGTATGCGGCGTATCCCGTCTGGCTTTTGTTCAAGCGCTTGCGCGGTCTCACCGACGGCGCGACGGAGCGCGCGCAAATAAAATACATCCTCTTCGGGACGGCCATAGGCTACGCCGGAGGGTGCACGAACTATTTCCTCTGGTACGGCATTCCGGTTTTGCCTTACGGTAACATCACCGCCTCCGTGTACATCATCTTCGTCGCGTATGCGATCTTGAAGCACGGCTTGTTCAGCATGAAGGTGGTCGCGACCGAATTCATCGTCTTTGCGCTCTGGCTTTTCGTGTTCATTCGCATGCTTCTCGCGGAGACCGAGACCGAGCGCTTGGTGAACGGCGGTCTGCTCTTCGTGCTTCTCATCGTAGGGGTTCTTCTCATACGGAGCGTGGACAGGGAAGTGGAGCAGCGCGAGAAGATAGAGAAGCTGGCGCGGGAATTGGAGGAAACCAACGAACGGCAAGAGACACTCATCCACTTCATCGGGCACGAAGTGAAAGGATTCCTGACCAAGGACGCGGGCGCGTTCGCCTCGCTTTTGGAAGGCGACTTCGGCGCGCTCGCGGAGACGATGAAGCCGTTCGTCGGGCAAGCGCTCGCGGAGTCGAGGCTCGGCGCGGATTCGGTGGCGAACATCCTCAAGGCTTCCAATCTGAAGAAGGGCACCGTTGCGTTCAAGAAAGAGCCGTTCGATATGGCCGCGGCCGCAGCGGCCGCGGTGGAGAAAGTCCGGGCCATCGCCGACCGCAAGAATCTCGCGCTCACGTTTGCGGCCGACCCCGCCGGCGCGCCGTATACCTTCATGGGCGACAAGGACGAAATTGCCGACCACGTGTTCCGCAACCTCGTGGACAACGCGATAAATTACACGCCGACGGGCTCCATCAATGTCTCGCTTAAAAAGGAGAACGGGAGAATCGTCTTTACGGTGAAAGACACCGGTATCGGCATTACGGACGAGGACAAGAAGAAGCTCTTTACCGAAGGCGGCCACGGGAAAGAGTCTATGAAGGTGAACGTGCACTCCACCGGCTACGGCCTTTACATCGTGAAGAACATCACGGAGGAGCACGGCGGCACGGTCCGCGCCGAGAGCGACGGGGAAGGCAAGGGCTCTACGTTCGTAGCGGAATTTCCGGCGTAATACCGGCGCCGTTTCGGCGCGGGGGAACGGGGAGTGGTACTATGGATCGGTATGCAGATAGAGAAGAAAAAGCCCGCGCGCGCGGGCGCCGTCCTTCGCGCGTATAGCAAAGCCGCCCTCGCCTACCCGTGGGTTCTTTTCTTTGCCGTTATCGCCGCGCTCCTCATTGAGGCGGCGGGCGTTGTTGCGCCGCTCTTTCTGCGGCAGTTCGTTAATCTCCTCTCAGGGGGCACGCCGACGGCGGACGTTGTATGGGCGGTCTTTGTGGCGCTCATGCTGTTCACGGCGACCAACCTTATGGGGTGGCTCGGCCAGCGGATACGCCTCTACTCGGTCAACCGGCTTGAGTCGAGGGTCATGGTCGATCTCTACCAGAACGCCTTCGACTACATGCTCGAGCACTCCCATGATTTTTTCATTTCCAATTTCACCGGCACGCTGACGCGCCGCATCACGCGCTACGCGCGCGCTTTTGAGCAGGTGTTCGACAGCATCCTCTTCAACTTCTTCCCCGCATTCGCGTTCGCCGTCGGCATCGTGGGCGTGTTGTCGCTCCGGAGCCCCCTGCTTGGCGCGGGGCTCCTGGTGTGGACCGTCATCTTTGTGTATCTGCAATTCCGGATGATGCTTAAACGCCAGCCGCTGCGCATTGCGCGCACCGAGGAGGACAGCCGCGTAACGGGATTCCTTTCTGACGCGGTCCTCAATCATTCGACCATCACCACCTTTGCCGCGCTGCCGTACGAGCGCGCACATTTTGCCGAGACGATCCACCGGTGGTATGCCGCGCTGAAGCGCGTATGGGACGCCGACTTGTGGGTCTACGGCATCCAGGGGCTTCTGGCCACCGGCATAGAGTTCGCGCTTCTTGCCGGCGCGATAGTGCTCTGGCAAAAGGGCCTTATGACGGTCGGCGATTTCGTGCTCATCCAGATCTATGTCCTCGGTCTATTCAATCGCATCTGGAGCATCGGACAGAACATGCGCCAGCTCTACGATGCGTTTGCGGACGCAACCGAGATGCTCGACATCATGGAATTGCCGCACGGCATACAGGACGCCCCGAATGCCGTGCCGCTTACCGTACCGAACGGCGCCATCACCTTTGATAACGTGCGCTTCGAATACCACGACGGCCACGCGGTGCTGGACGGTTTCGAGCTCGATATCCAGCCGCACGAGAAAGTGGCGCTCATCGGCTCCTCCGGGGCGGGGAAGACCACCATCGCCAAACTCCTTCTGCGGCTCTACGACCTCACGAGCGGCGTCATACGCATCGACGGCCAGGACATCTCGCGCGTGACGCAGGAGAGCCTGCGCGCTTCAATCGCTTTCGTCCCGCAGGAACCGATGCTTTTCCACCGCTCGCTTATGGACAACATCCGTTACGGGCGGCAGGAGGCCACCGACGAGGAGGTCATCGAGGCGGCCAAGCAGGCGCACTGTCATGAATTCATCAGCCAGTATCCGGAAGGGTTCCAGACGATGGTGGGCGAGCGCGGGGTGAAGCTCTCCGGCGGCGAACGCCAGCGAGTCGCCATCGCGCGCGCCATCCTTAAAGATGCGCCCATACTCGTGCTTGACGAGGCGACCTCGAGCCTGGACTCCGAGAGCGAGCGGCTCATTCAGGATGCGCTTATGCGGCTCATGAAAGGGAAGACCGTCATCGCCATCGCGCACCGGCTCTCCACGGTGATGAGCATGGACCGCCTCGTCGTTATAGAAAAAGGATCGGTCGTCCTCACCGGGACGCACGACGAGCTCCTGGCGCAGGAAAGCAACCTCTACAAGAAGCTCTGGGAGATACAGGCCGGCGGATTCCTCCGGGCGGATTGATTTCTCCCACATAACGCAAAACACGCCGATAAGGCGTGTTTTGCTAAATGCGCGAGGGACGGGACTCTTTCCTTACAGGAACGGTACACCTTGCGGATTTTCTGTTCGCTACGCTCCATAAAATACTCGCAAGGTCTTCGAGTCCCTTTTTGAGCTCCGCTCAAAACTCTCGCTCGTAACGAAAACGACGACTTCAGAAGTCTTCGTTTTTCTAACTGCGCGAGGGACGGGACTCGAACCCGCAACCTTCCGCGTGACAGGCGGATGCTCTAACCAGTTGAGCTACCCCCGCAGTATTCCTGCGGAATAAACGTATCCTACCAAAATCTCTCCAATTTTGTTAGTGTTCCTGTATTGTGCTTCATTTGCTGGCGTAGCTCAGGCAGTTAGAGCATGGGATTCATAAACCCAAGGTCGAAGGTGCAAGTCCTTCCGCCAGCACATCATTTCCGGCCGTACCGGTCTTCAAGCCGGTGAATGTCGCTTTCGTCAAAGTCGCCAAACGCTATTTCCAGGAACACGGTTCCGTCCGGGCCGCCGGTGATCCGGTGCTCGTCTCCTCTTCTGCCGAAGACTGCATCTCCCTCGTGCACCTCCATATCTTTCCCGTTTATGTGCACGGTGCCGGAGCCTTTGAGGACGCGCCAGAATTCGTCGCGGTGTTCATGGGTCTGCAGGCTGATGGCCTGGCCCGCGTTCACGGTGATGATCTTCACGGTCGTCTTCTCATTCAACGTGAAGCGTTCAAAATTGCCCCACGGGCGTTCTTCCTTCTCATAATGAGATAGTCCTTCCATAGGGGAAGTATATCGCAAGAAAATTGAAAGAAGCGGGGTTTTCCGCTACTATGCGCAAGTACGTTAAGCCGAGATAGCTCAGTTGGTAGAGCAGCGCCATGGTAAGGCGCAGGTCGTCGGTTCAATCCCGACTCTCGGCTCAGCGAAGCGAGACGAAGAACGCGATGCCTGCGCATCGCGTGTTCGGGATTGAAAGCCGGAGTCATGTCCCGTCCTCGGGACGGACGAGGCCGGGCAGGAAGTCCTTGGCGAGTCAGCGAGCCTAGGAACTTGACGCCAATCCCGGACTCTCGGCTCAGATAGAAAAGAAGGCCCTCCGCCGGGGGCGGAGGGTTGAGGCGACGGATGTCCTTACTGCAGGGGGACGGTGCCGTCGTTCGGGTCGGCCTTGCGGCCGCCGCTGAAATCCACGTTGTCGAACCCTTGCTCGTGGATCAGTCGCAGGGTCGCTTCTTCGGGGCTGATGCGGTGTTTTTCGGCAACGCCCTTGGCAAGCAGCTGGAGTGTTTCGAGTTTTACGGGATTGGCCATGACGGGCCTCCTTCAAAACGTTAAAGGGGAACTGCAAACTTCATTATAGACCAGAATGCTGTTCTGTCAATAGCCCGGGCAAAGGAGCTTTTTCAAGGAGGAAATATGTGATAAAAAGGATGTATTGCCGCCCTAGCTCAGTTGGTAGAGCAACCCCTTCGTAAGGGGTAGGTCCTCGGTTCAAATCCGAGGGGCGGCTCCAGGAGAGGCAAACCCCTTCGTAATAAAATCGCGCCCCGGAAGGCGCGATTTTATTCCTCCCTTCGCTTGCCTCGGACAAATGAACGAAGACGCTCATTTGCCGCTCGGCCCGCTTGGTAGTAAGGGGTAGGTCCTCGGTTCAAATCCGAGGGGCGGCTCCAAAGCAGGTTTGCGCCTTCCGCGTAAAACCGATACCATAACGCCATGACACCAGAAGGAATGCAACATACGGGCGGAGAAAAACAGCACGATTTGGCCGGTGCGGCGATAGAGCAGGTGCACGCTGAAATGAAAGAGACGGAGAAAAGGAATAATATAGCGCGGTATCCCGAAGTGCGGGCGGAGATCTCGCGGCTTTCGGCGACCCTCGAACGGGGAGAGAAGCTCGGATTGGGTACGGACGCGGATAGTGAGAAAGAAAAGGAAATGGGAACCCAGTTGGGACTTCTTGCGGAGGAACGGAGGAAGCTCGAGGAATATTTTGAAGAGAACGACATAAAGCCGGAAGAGTATCGGGGCACGATCCAGTGAACGTGAATCGTCATGGCTGACGAGCGAGAAACGCGGCTGGCGCAATTGGAAGCGATGATGGCATCGCCCGATTTCTGGGCGGATAAAAATCAGGCGCAGGCGCTCGTGCAGGAATACCAAAATCTGAAGGAGGGCGGCACGGGTGACCCGCATGACGCCGGCAACGCAACCCTGGCCATACTCGCGGGCGCAGGCGGCGACGACGCCGAAGACTTCGCGCGCATGCTCCGCCGCATGTACGAGGGCTACGCGGGGAAGAAAGGGTGGCGCGTGCGCGAACTCCACGCCAACGAGAACGACCACGGCGGATACCGGAACCTGTTGCTGGAGATTTCCGGCGGCGGTGCGTACGGCCGCCTGAAACACGAAGCGGGCGTGCACCGCTTGGTGCGCCAGTCGCCGTTCAATGCGAACGCGAAGCGGCAGACATCGTTCGCGCTCGTGGAAGGGCTGCCCACGCTCGTTGCGACCGACAAGGTGGAGCTTGCGCCGGACGATCTGGAAATACAGTTCGCCCGTTCCGGCGGCGCAGGCGGGCAGAACGTGAACAAGCGCGAGACGGCCGTGCGCATCCTCCATAAGCCCACCAATCTCTCCGTACACGTGTCTTCCGAGCGCAGCCAGCTCGCCAACCGCGAGAAGGGCATGGAGCTCCTCAAAGCGAAGATATTTGCAAAAGAAGAGGCCGAGCGCGAGGCGACCGCAAAAGGCCGCTCAATCGCCGCCACGACCGCGAACGAATGGGGGAGCCAGATGCGCTCCTACGTGCTCCACCCGTACAAGATGGTCAAAGACCACCGCACGGAGCATGAGTCCTCAAACCCCGACAAGGTCCTGGAGGGCGATTTGGACGATTTTATCGACGCCGCGATCGAAAAACAGTAGGCCTCCCCGAAGGGAGGCCTATTCAACAAGGTCCGCAGATGTGTATGTAATCGCCGTAGCCGGTGCCGCTTTCCTCCGGCCAAACTCTAAAGGTTTGGATGTTCTTGAACGCTGCTCCAAGAAGTGGAACGCGATCGCGAAGGCAGGGTTTGAATTCTTCTCCGCAGACGTCATTCTTGGTAATGTCAGCAGTCCACGCGAGAACATCCGGTGGCGCACCCGCACGGATTGTTTCCCGCAGATACGCATCACCGAGCTTGGCCGCGGCGAGCCGGCGTTCGGTCTCGTTCGCGTATTCGTCGACGTAGCAATCGGAGATGATTACTACACCGCCTGGCTTCACCATCCGCGATATGTTGTGGATGGCAGCGCCCTGGTTCCCGTAGGGCACATGATGCAGTGCACCGGTACAAACGACGGTTGAAAACCCGTCCGTCGACCGCCAAGTGCACACGTCCCCGACCTCGAACGACACATTGGGATATCGCCGTCTTCCGAAGTCGATGTACTGCTCTTCGATATCGACTCCTGTCAGCCGCAGGCTCGGATATGCTTTGCACAGCTGCCCGAGAAGATATCCGGGGCCGCACATGATATCGAGAACTGTAGCTCCTGGAAGAGTCGTAACTTGGATAGCTTCCAGGACTTTTGCAAGTGAGAGTCGGTAAGGCCAATACTGCAACCCCGCTTCATACGTTTCTGGTACTGGCATGTCCATGGCGGTAACCCTTTCTGTAGTTGTCCAGCTTGACTTTTACCACTGTAAAAGCTTTGTGTCAATCTGTTTGTGTTTAGGAATCTTATCCCCAACCTGTGAGACCCGTTTTGGCCGTTTTCTAGACGGGAGTGAATGCGGTGGGGTACAATGAAAAGCGACAATGATTTATTTCGACAAGGTGACGAAACGGTACGGGGACACGGCGGCGCTCGAAGAGGTCACCATCTCCGTCGCCCCCAAAGAATTCGTCTCCATCGTCGGCCACTCGGGCGCGGGGAAGACCACGCTCCTCAAGCTCCTCCTTGCCGAAGAGCGTCCCACGGACGGGTCGGTTTTTTTTGAATCCATAGACATCAACGATTTGCCGAGTTCGGCATTGCATCATTACCGTCGGAAGATCGGCATGGTGTTCCAGGATTTCCGCCTCATTCCGAACAAGACCGCCTATGAGAACATCGCCTTTGCGATGGAAGCGGCCGGCCGCACCGATGAAGAGATAGCGGCCGACGTGCCGTACATCCTGGAGCTCGTAAACCTCTCCGATAAATCAAAGCATTTCCCCGACCAGCTTTCGGGCGGCGAGAAACAGCGCATCGCTATCGGCCGCGCCATCATCAATCAGCCGGACCTCATCGTCGCCGACGAACCGACGGGCAACCTGGACCCCATCAACACCTACGAGGTCGTGGAGATACTGAAAAAGATCAACGAGCTCGGAACGACCATCATCATCACGACGCATAACAAGGGCGTGGTCGACGCCATCGGCAAGCGGGTCATCACCATCGATCGCGGACGCCTGGTGCGCGACGATGCGGACGGGAAATATTCCCTGTAGAATCTACCTATGAGATGGATGCTTAGCAAAAGAATGATGATCGCGGGGGGAAAGAACTTCGCCCGCGGCGGCGCGGTCTCCGCGGCGACCGTGCTCATCATGACCGTGACGCTCGCCATCATCGCTTCACTCATCTTCCTTTCCGCGCTTCTCACCTACACGCTCAACACCGTGAGCGACAAGGTGGACGTGTCCGTGTACTTCGTCACTTCCGCAAGCGAGTCCGACATCCTGGCGGTGAAAGATCAGCTTTCCAAGCTCCCGCAAGTCGCAAGCGTCACCTATACCTCGGCCGATGCCGCGCTCGCCGCGTTCCGCGAACGGCACGCCACCGATCAGCTCACGCTTCAGGCGCTCGAGCAGCTCGGCGGCAATCCGCTCGACGCTTCGCTCGAAGTGCGGGCGAAAGATCCCTCCCAGTACGAGAGCATTGTGAGCTTCCTTGAGGCGTCGCCGGCGCTCTCCTCCGGCGGGACGTCCATCGTAGACCGCATCAACTATGCGCAGAACAAAGAGGTCATCGATCGCCTTGCGCTGGCGATACAGGCGACGCGCGAGATCGGTTTTGCCGTCATCGTGCTCTTCGCCATCGCGTCCATACTTATCGCGTTCGCGACCGTGCGCCTCGCCATCTACACCGCCAAGGACGAGATAGCGGTGATGCGGCTCGTGGGTGCGAGCAATATTTACATCCAGGGGCCGTTCATCGTGACCGGCGTCATTACCGGCGTCATAAGCGCGCTCGTCGTTCTCATCCTCCTGTGGCCCGCCACCTGGTATGCGGGCATGAAGACCGCGGGGTGGTTCGGCGGATTCAATCTGGCGAGCTACTATACGGACCACTTCGTTTTCGTGTTCCTCATCATCATGCTGTCGGGCATCGCTCTCGGCGCAGTCGCGTCGGTGCTTGCTATCCGTAAGTACCTGCAGGTTTGATATG
>JAKAGD010000054.1 GCA_021817685.1 bacterium | reverse complement strand
CGCCGGCCGGCACAACATCGTGTTCTACGGTCCGCCGGGCACGGGAAAGACGATGCTTGCCCGCGCGCTCGCCGGCATCCTCCCGCCCCTATCGGATGACGAGATGCTTGAGGTGACGGCGATACACTCCACCGCCGGACTGCTCTCCGACGGGGACGCGGTGCACTGGCCGCCGTTCCGCGCCCCGCACCACTCGCTCTCGCATGTGGCGATGGTAGGCGGCGGTGCGTTCCCGAAAGCGGGGGAGGTAACGCTTGCGCATAAGGGCGTGCTGTTTCTGGACGAGTTTCCCGAATTTGATTCACGTTCGCTTGAGGCGTTGCGCCAGCCGCTTGAAGACCGCGTGGTGACGGTGTCGCGGGCGCGCGCGACCGTTACGTTTCCGGCCGACTGCATGATCGTCGCCGCAATGAACCCCGCCGATACGCTCTCCGACGATGCGCGGGTGGCGCTGCGCGCCGCAGCCAAGCAGGCGCGGCGCATCAGCCGCCCCATCGTCGATCGTTTGGATCTTTGGATAGAAGTTCCGCTCGTTCCGCATGATACGCTTGCAAAATTAAGCAACGGGGAATTGTCCGAGAAAGTCCGTGAGCGCGTGGTCGCGGCGCGCAAGCGCGCCGAGAAGCGCACGGGGAAGCAGGGGAGCACGAACGCCGCGCTCACCGGCCGCGAGCTTGATGAGAAAAGCGGTTTCACCGCGGAAGCGAAAGGCGCGCTTACGAGCGCCGCGACGCGTCTCCGTCTTTCGCCGCGTTCCTATCACCGCACGATGCGCGTTGCGCGAACCATCGCCGACCTTGCGGGCGCCGATACCGTGACGCCCGCTCATGTCCACGAAGCGCTCCAGTATCGTCCGCGCGGATTGTTCGGATTTGAATAAAAACACCCGCGGCGCCGAAAGGCGCCGCGGGAAGTTTCTATTTGAAATGAATTACTGCGGAGAACAGACCGAACCGACCGAACAATTGCGGAACGGGTTCGCCGCGCCGCGGACCTCAAAGTGGAGGTGCGCGCCGGTGGACATGCCGGTAGAGCCGACATACCCGATGACCTGTCCGGATGACACCGATTGCCCGGGCGAGACGATGGCGCTCCGCATATGCGAGTAGAGCGTCTGGCTGCCGTTTGCATGCGTGATAACGACGTAGTTGCCGTACCCACCGTTCCAGCCGCCGTTGTTGCGCGCGATGATGACCGTGCCGTCGGCGGCGGCATGGACCGGCGTGCCGCGCGCTGCGCCGAGGTCAACCGCATTCCATCCGTGGACGCCCTGCGTGATGATGGCGCCCGGCACCGGATTTTCGTAGTAGCCGTTTTGCACCGCGCCGCTGCCGCCCAGGTATGGTTCGCGGATGGTCCGCGATGGCGCCTTGCCGGCGCTCGGCGCCGCTACCGGCGCTATTTCGCCGCCCGGAATGATGATCTTTGAACCGACCGCAAGCGGTTCCTCCGGATCAAGGCCGTTGAACTGCGCGATTTCGCCCGCATCGGCGCCGTATTTCTTCGCAAGCGACTTGAGCGTATCGCCCTTGGCAATCGTGCGTTCAACGCCGGAAATAGGAAGTATGACGAGCGTGTCGCCGGGGTGCACGTCGCGCGCACTATTCAAATTGTTCGCCCACATAATGGTATTCACCGAGACGCCGAACATATTGGCGATTTCAGAAAGCGTATCGCCCGGGCGGACGACGTATACGGAAATGCGTCCGGGCGGCGTTGTGCCGGCCACGTCAGCGATAGTGCCGGAAGGCCCGGAGCTTGCAAGGAGCGCAATGCCGCCGGTCGTCTGGATCGTGTCGCCCAAGCCCTTGTCCGGGTTCGGGTCAAAGTTGATGGCGGCGGCGAGCACCGGCGTGGAGGAACCGGGCATGGATGCGCTTACTGCGGCGTCCGCATTTGATGAAAAAGGCCAGAATGCATGGGCTCGGCTCGGCATAAACGAAGCGGCGACCATGATGATCGCGAATCCGAGTACGAGCAGTGCGCACTGCTGCACCACCTTATATGTATCCGGTCTCGTGCCTGTCAGCGAGTCGGGAAGATTTGGTTTTAATTCAATAGGTAAACGGGGGGATTCGGTCGGGCTTCCTAAATACAAAAATGGCTTACATACGCCATTCCTTGAGTACTTCCATATCAGCTATACCCCGAGTATAGCGGAGGGGGACGGGTAGTCAATGAAGCCTCCGGACACCTGTGGAGAGCGGTTTTTAGGGTATATTTGCAAAGTGAAATACCTCGAAGGCCTCAACGATGCGCAAAAACGGGCTGTCCAGGCATCGGATGGCCCGATCTCGGTCCTTGCGGGCGCCGGCAGCGGGAAAACACGGGTCCTGACCACCCGCATCTACCATTTGGTTCGGACCGGAGTGCCCGCCGGCGAGATACTCGCCGTGACCTTCACCAACAAGGCCGCCCGCGAAATGCGCGAACGGGTGCGCGCCATGCTTGGGAACGACGGCCCCGTGCCTTTTGTCGCTACGTTCCACGGGCTTGGGCGCGAGCTCCTCGAAAGCTACGGAAAAGCCATCGGCATCCCGCGCTATTTCAGCGTGTACGACCGCGACGACTCGGAAAAGGCGATTGGCGCCGCGCTCAAGGCGCTCGATGTGGAAACGAAGGAGCTCTCGCCGCGCGCGGTCTTGGGCCGCATCTCGCGGGCAAAAGGGGCGGGCATGCGCGCGCAGGAGTTCTATGAAAAGCACGCGCGCTCCAGCTTCGGCAATCGCATCGCGGCGGAAGCGTGGCTTCGCTATGAGAAGACGCTCGCGGCGGAGAAAGCGCTCGACTTTGACGACCTCATTGCGCTCCCGGTGCGCCTTCTGGAGGAACACGCCGATATCCGCGCGCTCGCACAAGACCGTTGGCGCTACATTCATATTGACGAGTATCAGGACACGAACGAGCTCCAGGGGCGGCTCGCAAATATGCTCGCCGCAAAACACCGGAATTTATTCGTCGTCGGCGATATTGATCAAACCATCTATACCTGGCGCGGTGCGACGATAGAGAACTTGCTTGAGTTCGATAAAGCATATCCGGAGTCGCAGACGATCATTCTGGAGCGCAATTATCGTTCAACGAAAAATCTCGTGGACGCGGCGAACGCCGTCATCGAGAAGAACAAGAACCGCAAGGAGAAATATTCGACGACCGAGCGGGAAGAGGGCGAGCCCATCACCGTCCACATGGCGCGCAGCGCGGAAGACGAGGCGCATTGGGTAGCGCTCCGCATACGCGAGTTCATACGCGGCGGGACGCGGCCGGAGGATATCAGTGTTCTGTTCCGCACCAACTTCCAATCCCGCGCGCTTGAAGAGGGGTTGCTTCGCGCCGGAGTGCCGTACAAACTCCTCGGCACGCACTTCTTTGCGCGCAAGGAGGTGAAGGACGCACTCGCGTGGATGCGGCTCGCGATGGACCCGTCGCGCGAAGTCGACAAGATACGCGCGGCGGCGTCGCCCGCGCGCGGCATCGGAAAGATAACGCTCGGTAAGCTCGCGGCGGGGGATAGGAGCGCGCTTCGCGCCGGCGAGAAGGCAAAGGTGGAGGCGTTCGAGAACATCATCAACGAACTCGCGCACGCGGCGGACGCGCTCATCCCCTCCGAGTTCGTGAAGCTCGTCGTGGAGAAAAGCGGCATGCGCCGCGCGCTTTTTGAGGAGGGGAATGCGGAAGACCGCGAGCGGTTCGAGAACGTGGAGGAACTCGCTTCGGTCGCCGCGCGCTACGATACGGCGCCCGGAAAAGAAAGCATTGCCGCCTTCCTCGCCGAAGCGGCGCTCGCGAGCGACCAGGACGAAATGGATCAGGGAGAGAAAACGGGCGTTACGCTTATGACCGTGCACGCGGCGAAGGGGCTTGAGTTCGGTACGGTATTCGTGACCGGCATGGAGGAAGGACTGTTCCCGCACCAGGGCATGGGCAATGAGACGGACCGCGACGAAGAAGAGGAGCGCCGCCTCTTCTATGTGGCGATGACGCGCGCGAAAGAGCGGCTCATCCTCACGCTCGCCCGCGTCCGGAAGATCTACGGCAGCGACTACGCCTCCGAGCCGTCATCATTCCTTGCGGACATCGGCGGCGGTCTCATGCTCTACGACGAGACCGACGGAATGGATATCATTGAAGCCTAAGCGGCTTCCTGCTCCGGTTCTGCGATGTCGAAATGCTCTTTGAGGGCCGCTTCAACATGCGGCCGCTGATGCTCGGGGATTCTTTTCCACTCGGCCTTGCCCTCGGGATTCTCTTTGTAATACTTCATGGCGATATCAAAATGGTGCGCACCCATGCCGGAGGTCGTTTTTGTCTTGTGCTCGACGTGCTCAATGCCTTTGAGTATCACTTCTTTGGCGCGCTCAAGGTCCGCGTGTTCGAACCCGTGCTGGAAGCGCAGTGAATTGCGGAGACCTCCCGTGTCGAAATTGTGCGGCGTAAGGCGATAGTTCTCCATACGGTGTACAGTATACCGTACCGTGAAAGCAAAGAAATCACTCGGGCAGAACTTCCTCATGCACGCGCGCATTGCGGAACGCATCGCGAAGACGGCCGGATTCGCGCCGGGCGCGGCCGTGTTCGAAATAGGTCCCGGCACCGGCATGCTCACGCGCGAGCTCCTTAAGCTTGCGGAGAAGGTCATCGCACTGGAGGCCGATGACGAGCTGTTCGAAAAACTGCAGGCCGACTTTGCGGGCGAGATAGCGGACGGGCGGCTTGAACTCATCCACGGCGACATCCGCACTTTTGATATTGAGGCGCTCCCGAAAGGGTATGCGCTCGTGGCGAACATCCCGTACTACCTCACGGGAGAAATTTTCAGAATGTTTCTCGCCGCCCCGAATCAGCCGAGCGCGCTCACGCTCCTGGTGCAGAAGGAGGTCGCCGAACGCATCGCACGCGCAAAGAAAGAGAGCATCCTCTCGCTCTCGGTAAAGGCGTACGGGACGCCGAAGTATGAGTTCACGGTGCCGCGGGGCGCATTTTCTCCCGCGCCGAAAGTGGATTCGGCCGTGCTCACCGTCCGCGGGATCTCCCGGGCGCATTTCACGGGGCGCGGCGAGGAGGAGCGCTTTTTCACGCTCCTCCATGCCGGGTTCGCGCACAAGCGGAAGTTCGTGCGGAATAACCTGGCCGAAGCGGGGTTCGCCATTCCCCTAAACGCGCCGCGAAGCGGCGCGTCGGGCGAACAGGCGAAGCCTGTTCTAGCCGAGAAAGCGCGCGCCGAAGACGTGCCGCTCTCCGCGTGGCTTTCCCTCGCCCGTTCCTAACGCACCTTATATACAGACAGGGCCGCGCCTCTTCCGCGCACGGCTGGTATACTTATGAACGATATGGGGGAACGATTTCTTGGGAATTGGCGCATTCTGTCCG
>JAKAGD010000053.1 GCA_021817685.1 bacterium | reverse complement strand
GGTCTTCTGGCCTTTGCCGGTGGGCTTGCCCCACTTGCTCTTTGCGCGGCGCAAACCGCGGCCCTGCTTGCCTTCGCCGCCGCCGTGCGGGTGGTCAACTGGGTTCATCGCCGTGCCGCGCACCGTCGGGCGGATGCCCATCCAGCGCGAGCGGCCGGCCTTGCCGATGACGACGAGGTTGTACTCCTCATTGCCGACGGCGCCGATAGAAGCCCAGGCGAGGTCGGAGACCTTGCGGATTTCGGTCGACGGAAGCTTCACCTGCGCGTAGCCCGCGTCGTGCGCGACCACCTCGGCGAAGTTGCCGGCGGAACGGACGAGGCTGGCGCCTGCCAGGGGGGCGATCTCAATATTGTAGATGAACGTGCCGACCGGGATCTTGCCGAGCGGAAGGCGGTTGCCCGGCGTAAGCGGCGCATTCTCGGAGACGATGAACGTGCTCCCCACGCCTACATCTTTCGGCAAAATAACATAGCGGCGCTCGCCGTCGCGGTAAAGCGCGAGGCCGATGAACGCGCTGCGGAACGGATCGTACTCGACGGTTTCGATCTTCGCCGGAATGTCCTTCTTGTTGTAAGAGAAATCCACATCGCGGAAGCGCTTCTTGTGCCCGCCGCCCTGGTGCCGGGTGGTGATGCGGCCGAATGCATTGCGTCCGCCCTGGTTGCTCTTCTTCTTGAGCAAGGGCTTGTGCGGCGCGTGCCCGGAGAGGAGCTCCTTGTACGGGAGCGTGGTCATCTGGCGGCGGCTCTTGGATGTGGGTTTGTAGGTTTTCATACTGGTTTATGCGAACTGGATGCTGTCGCCCGCGTTCAGGTACACGTATGCCTTCGTGCGCGCGGCGCGCTGACCGATGCCGCGCTTCGTGCGCATCATCTTGCGCTTGCCCGGGAGGTTCACAACGCGGATCTTCTTGGGTTCCACGTTGTAGATCTCCTTAATCGCGCTTGCGATCTCGGCCTTCGTCGCGCGCGGCGGAACGGCGAACGCGTAGACGCCCTTCTCGGTCGCAATGAGCGCCTTCTCAGAGAACCACGGCGCGAGGATGATCTCATGCGCGGCGCCGCTCGTAAGCGCGGCCGTGCGTGCGCGGCGCTTCACAGCGACTTTCTCCTTCTTTTCTTTCTTTGTAGTTCCGAAGAGTGCCATGGTGATTTATTTAGACTTCGCGCGCGCAGCGAGCGCCTTGAAAGCCGCCTCCGGATTCTCAATGATGAGGTACTTGTGGGAAAGCACCTCCACCGGATTCAGGTTGCGGAGCTCTTCCGTCATCAGGTTGCCGAAGTTGCTGAAACTTTTGATAGCGTTCGCGTCGTAGGACGAGAGCGCAAGGAGCGCGGCGTTCTTGGACTTCGTTGCGAGCGCGCCCGCGTTCGCACCCTTCGCGAGCGCCGCGATAGCCGACTTCGCAACGGAGGTCTTCGGCGCGGCGAAAGAGAGCTTGTCCACGAGAATAAGCTCGCCGTCCTTCGCCTTCTTGGAAAGCGCGGAGAGGAGAGCGCCGATGCGCATCTTGCGGTTGATCTTCTCGCTGTAGTCGCGGACGTTGCGCGGGCCGAACGTGATGCCGCCGTGGCGCCATATCGGCGAGCGTGTGGAGCTATGGCGCGCCTGGCCGGTGCCCTTCTGCTTCCACGGCTTCTTGCCGCCGCCGGAGACTTCGGAGCGGTCCTTCGTGTGGGCGCGGTTCTGGCGCAGGTTCGCCTGCATCGCGGTCGTGACCTGGTGCACGAGGTCCGTGCGCCACGGCTGACCGAAGAGCGCTTCCGGGAGCGCAATGCTGCCGACCTTCTTCCCTTCCATAGAGAAGATGTCCGCCTCGATCGGTACGTATTCCTTCTTCATAGTCTTTTTTGCGGTAGCCATAGTATTCAAATTATGCGGAGACTACCTCGAGCATGGTGCCGCGGCGGCCCGGCACGGCGCCGCTCACGATTATCTCGCCGGCCTTCACGTCTACGGCAAGGACCTTCAAGTTCTTCACGGTCACGCGATCAGAGCCCATGCGGCCTGCCATGCGCTTGCCTTTCACAACGCGGCCGCCGGCGCGGCCGCCCGAGCCTCCGATGGAGCCCGGAGAGCGTTCCGTGTGCTTCTGGCCGTGAGAGCGCGGGCCGCCGTGGAAACCGTGGCGCTTCACTACGCCGGCGAAGCCCTTGCCCTTTGTGATGCCCGAGACGCGCACCACGTCGCCGACGGCGAAGATGGAGGCGTCAATGGCGGAACCGACCTCCGCCGGCGTGTCCGTGCGGAACTCGCGAATTGCTTCGTATCCCTTGCCCTTCGTGTGGCCTAAGACCGCCTTAGAGATGTTCTTCGTGCGGCGCTCACCCATACCGAGCTGGACGGCTGCGTAGGCGTCCTTGCCGTCCTTCGTCTTGACCTGCGTCACCGTGACCGGGTCGGTAATGAGAATAGTCCCCGCGTAGGCGCGGCCGTCGTCCGTAAAAATACGGGTCATTTTCTCTTTCTTGGCGAGGATGAATTTCATTCTTTTGTTGGGTGAAAATCAGAGATTTTCAAAGCAAATCGCGCCACAGCAATCGCGTGGCGCGATGTGCTGGAGGACCCGCATGGGGTCATAGCGATAGGGGCACTCTACCTTACCCCCGAAAAAGATGCAAGAAACACACAACCGCCCTTGCGGGCGGTTGTGTGTTCTATCTTGGCGGTCTTTGTTAGACCATCTTCACATCTATCGTCACACCGGACGGCAGGTTGAGGTTCGTGAGGGCCTCGATCACCTTCGGGGACGGATTCATGATGTCGATGAGGCGCTTATGGACGCGCATTTCAAACTGTTCGCGCGCGTCTTTGTGGACGAACGTAGAACGGTTGACCGTCCAGCGCTTGATTTCCGTCGGGAGCGGCACGGGGCCGACGACGACGGCGTCAAAGCGGGCGGCGGTGTCCATAATCTGCTTCACCGAGAGATCAAGGATCTTGTGCTCGTAGGCGCGGACGCGAATGCGAAGCTTGTGTTCCGCCGGAGCGGCAGCTGCCGCTTTCTTCGCGGCGCGCTTGGGAGCGGCCTTCGCTTTTGGTTTCGTTTCCGTTTTTGTTGCCATAAGAGCAGTGCTGCGCGAGTGCTTAGGCGGTGATCTTGGTCACCACGCCGGCGCCGACGGTCTTGCCGCCTTCGCGGATGGCGAAGTGCTGCTGTTCCTCGAGCGCGACCGGCGCGACGAGCTTCACCTTGAAGGTGACCGTGTCGCCCGGCATCACCATCTCATTGCCTTCCGGAAGCGTCACTTCGCCCGTGACGTCCGTGGTGCGGATGTAGAACTGCGGCTTGTAGCCCGAGAAGAACGGCGTGTGGCGGCCGCCCTCATCCTTGCCGAGCACGTAGACCTCGGCCTCGAAATCGGTGTGCGGCGTGACCGAACCCGTCTTTGCGAGAACCTGGCCGCGGTGCACGTCTTCCTTCTTCGTGCCGCGGAGAAGGATGCCCGCGTTGTCGCCGGCCTGGCCTTCCTGGAGCTGCTTATTGAACATTTCAATGCCGGTAACGGTCGTCTTGGCCGTCGGCTTGATACCGACGATCTCAACTTCCTCGCCGACCTTGATGATACCGCGCTCAATGCGGCCCGTGACGACGGTGCCGCGGCCTTCGATCGAGAAGATGTCCTCGATCGGCATGAGGAACGGCTTGCTGACTTCGCGCTCCGGCAGGTCGAAGTACGTGTCCATAGTGTCCACGAGCTCCTTTGCCTTTTTCGCCCACTCGTCGTTCACATCCTTCGCTTCGAGCGCCTTCAAGCCCGAACCGCGGATGATCGGCGTCGCTGCGCCGTCGTAGCCCTGCTTCGTGAGCAGTTCGCGGATCTCCTCTTCGACGAGGTCGATGAGGTCCGCCTCGGCGACCATGTCCACCTTGTTGAGGAAGACGATGAGCTTCTTGAGGCCCACCTGCTTCGCAAGGAGGATGTGCTCGCGCGTCTGCGGCATCACGCCGTCGGTTGCGGCGACCACGAGTACCGCGCCGTCCATCTGGGCGGCACCGGTGATCATGTTCTTAATGTAGTCGGCGTGTCCCGGCGCATCGATGTGCGCATAGTGCCGGTTCGGGGTCTCGTACTCCGAGTGGTGGAGCGCGATGGTAATACCGCGCGCCTTTTCCTCAGGAGCGCTGTCGATCTTGTCGACGGCTTCCACGCGGGCGCCATAGCCCTCGCCCTTCAACATATCGAGGACGTGGAGGATGCCTGCGGTGAGCGTCGTCTTGCCGTGGTCAACGTGGCCGATGGTGCCTACGTTCATGTGCGGCTTTGCACGATTGAATTCTGCCATAGTGAATCGGTTAATCTAATTAATAAATCACGAATTAATCCGACGCGAGTCGGAACAAACCCTTAAGCTTGCCGACTCACAAAAGCAGACAAGCCAAAGAGCGACGCCAAGATGCGTTATAGGCACTATACGAGAAGCGCTTGCGGAATGCAAGACGCGAGCACGGGAAAGAAACCGGCCGCCGATTCGCCTTATGGGCGAACGGCGGCCGCGACTCCCGCATGGCAGATCATGCCAAACAGGGATCGAACCGAACGAGGGAATACCAATTGGCGCTTACCTCCTCGGACCGCAGAAGCCGTTCCTTGCCGAGCCCGTCCAACTGCTTCAAACCCAGCTGGAGGTAGCGCCGGGCTGTCCGGTCCTTGTCCGAGAACGAGACGAGGAACGAGACGTTCCCTGTCGCCGGATGCGCGAGCTCCTCGCCCACGCAGACCGTCGCGAATTGGGTGACTTTTCGAGCGGTGCGCCTGCTGTTCAACTTGTCAGCCATTGTGCAGAGCGCTTGCCTCACTTCCGACAGCAACAGGCCCTTCGGTGCAGCGTCAACGATGATGCTAGCCATACCCTTCTCCTCTCTTGTTGTGAAAGATCAAAACGAACCGAGGCCTCCTGGTGGAGGCCTCGGGTGTATCTGGTTTCTTTTAGAATCTAGACACAACTGAATCCTCCACCAGAGGTGGTAAGGAGGAGTCCGAGAAGATTCTGCTGCTTGCGTGCCATAGGGAGATAGTAGCACAGCGGCCGCCCTGTGGGCGGCCGCTGTGTATAGGGCACTTTTACAAATCTGATTACTTGCGGGAGGCGATGATATCCGTCGCAACGTTGTTCGGCACCACGTCGTAGTGGTCGAATTCCATCGTCATGCTGCCGCGGCCCTCGGTCATGGAGCGGAGCGTGGTGGTGTAGCCGAACATTTCGGAGAGCGGAACTTTCGCGTGCACGACCTTGTTCATGCCGCGCTCTTCCATGCCCTCTATCTGGCCGCGCTTCCCCGAGAGGTTCCCGGTGATGTCGCCCATGAACTGGTCCGGCACGATGACTTCCACGCGCATGATCGGTTCCAGAATGACAGCCTTTGCTTTCGCCGCCGCTTCCTGGAACGCCATAGACGCCGCGATCTTGAAGGCGATCTCGGAGGAGTCCACATCGTGGTACGAACCGTCGTAGAGATCCACGGAGATGTCCACCATCGGGAAG
>JAKAGD010000052.1 GCA_021817685.1 bacterium | reverse complement strand
AGCCCAGAGGGATGAGCTTCGCGATGCGGTCGCCGGTGGTGTAGGAGTGGCCGAGCGCGCGCGCGACGTCGCGCACCGCCGCCCTCGCCATCATCGTGCCGAAGGTGCCGATCTGCGCGACGTGGTCCTCGCCGTATTTCCGTTTCGTGTACGCGATCATATCGTCGCGGCGATCGTCGGCGATGTCCATATCGATATCCGGCGCTTTCGGGCGTTCCGGGTTGAGGAACCGTTCGAACGGCAGTTTATAGAACAGCGGGTTCACGTTCGTAATGCCGACGAGATAGGCGACCAGGCTTCCGGCGGCGCTTCCGCGCGTGGTGGTGAGAATGCCGGCGCTCTTCGCATAGCGCAGGAGGTCGGCGACGATGAGATAGTACACCGCGAATCCCTTGCCGATGATGATGTTCAGTTCGTACTCAATGCGCTCGCTTACCTCCTTTGATTCCTCAAGCCCCCGCATTTTGATCCCGGCGTAGGCGGTCGCGCGCAGCTCCTCGTCGTGGTTTTTGAACCCCTGCGAGACGGGGACGGAGGGGAATGTCCATTTCCCGAGTTCGAAAGACAGGTTGCAGCGGTCGGCGATCCTGCGCGAGTTGTCCAGCGCCTCGGGAACGTCCTTGAAGAATTTCTCGGCGGTTTTTTCGCTGATGAATGAAAAATCCTCGTCCTCATTCCTGCCGCGCGCGCCGTGCTGGATGCGGCGCATGATCTCGGTCGCCTCGCGGTCGTCGGGGTTCAAGTAATAGACATCGTGTTGAGCGACGAGCGGCGTGCCGCTTTCTTTCGCAAGCGCGACGATCTTCTGCATCAGGGCTTCGTGCCCCGCGACTTTCGGGTGGTGCGTTATCTCAAGAAAGACGTTCTCCGCGCCGAATATATCCTTAAACTCCGCAAGCGCGGCCGCCGCGCCGTCCTCGTCTCCGGCGCGCAGGTATAGGGCAATAGCGCCGGCAAATGAGGGGATGATGGCGATGAGGCCGCGGTTGTGTTCGCGCAGGAGTTCCTTATCCATGCGCGGACGCTCGGAGAACCCTTCCGTCCACGACTTCGTCACCAGAGCGAGAAGGTTTTTATAACCCTCGTTAGTTTCCGCGAGGAGGACGAGGCGGGTGCGTCTTCCGCCGGCGTCCTGGTCCGGCTCGCGCCGGGAACGCGTCGCGAGGTAGGCGTCCACGCCCAGGATGGGCTTCACGCCCGCCGCCGTGGCGGCCTTGTAGAACTCAATAGCGCCGTGCATGTTGCCGCTGTCGGTGAGCGCGAGCGCGTCCATGCCCTCCTTCTTCGCCTTCTCTACGAGCTCGTCTATCTTCGGCAGAGCCTGGAGGAATGAATAGTGGCTATGCGCATGCAGATGGATAAAACGGCTGGCCATGCTTTCGATTATACTTGTCCCATGCGATTCATGCTCGGGGTAGATGAGGCGGGGCGGGGCCCCTTGGCCGGGCCGGTTTCGGTCGGCGTTGTCGCCGTACCGGAGGGTTTTGACGTGGCGAAAGAGTTCCCGGGCGTCGCCGATTCCAAGAAGTTGTCGGAGAAGAACCGCGAGAAGCTCTTTGCACTGCTTGAGGCGCGCGCCTCTCTTGGCGACGTACGTTTCAGGGTCGAGTTTGAGGACGCGCCGGCAATCGACAGGGAAGGCATCGCGGTAGTCATACGCCGGGCGGTATCGCGCGGTGTGAATGCGCTCGCGCCGGCTAAAACCGCCGAAGGCGGTTCGCCCGGCGCCGCTAATGCGGCGCCTAGGGATGACGTATTCGTACAGCTCGACGGCGCGCTCCGCGCGCCGCCCGAGTATGCGCAGGAAACCATCATCAATGGCGATGAACTCATCCCGCTCATCTCGCTTGCCTCCATCGCGGCAAAGGTTGTGCGCGACCGGCATATGATCGGACTCTCCGCCGAGTATCCGCAGTATGGCTTTGACGTCCATAAAGGGTACGGCACCAACATGCACTACGAGATGCTCCGGGAACACGGTCTCTGCGCTATCCACCGCCGCTCCTTCATCCACCTTGACTTCCCGAAAATATAAGACTATATTATCCGCTTGTGTCCAGCCGAGGTGGCAGAGGACACAGAGATTTTTGGAGGATTCAAAGTGGCAAAGAAGAAACCAGAACTGGCGGTAGAAAAACATTCCCAATCCCTCGCGGGGACCGAATTCGAAAAGAAATGCGTCCGCTGCCCCGGTACCACCGGAAAGGTCGTATTCGGGATCGGAGAAGAACGCGGGGAACAACTCATGGGGTGTTCAAATGCGGGTCCGAAGGTCGTGTTGGTGACGGGGGCGCAGGCAAGAGCCTGCAACGGCAGAAACCCTCTGGCACCGAGCGATACGGCCCGAGCGTCGTCCCACAAGCCGCACCCCATCTTTCAGCGCCACAGGAATCATCATCTGTGACACATCGGCTTCGGCCGCCACGCGCACTCTTCGGGGTGCGCTTTGTCTTTTTATACGCGCTGTGATAAGGTAGCCCCTATGTCAATCCGAATGCGCCATACCCGCGGCCACACCGGCAATCGCCGGTCGCATCACGCGCTTAAGCAAACGAATATCGTCACGGATAA
Source organism: bacterium (assembly GCA_021817685.1). GTDB lineage: Bacteria > Patescibacteriota > Minisyncoccia > Phycocordibacterales > Phycocordibacteraceae > C7867-001. The sequence continues at coordinate 3,047 of JAKAGD010000052.1, read as the reverse complement.
GGAGAGCGGCAATCTCCGTCTCCCGCACCGCCTCGACGAAACGACGGGCATGTACCGCGGCAAGCAGATTGCGCCGGCTAAGGCCGCGCGCGCCAAGGCGCCGAAGGTGAAGGGCGTCTCCACGGAACCCGCCGCTGCGCACCTCCATGAGCACGCGCATGAGGAACATATGAATGCCGAAGCGAAGGGTTCGAAAGGCGTCCAGGGCAAGGTTGCGACCGGCGGACGGCCGAAGGCGCGCAGCGGCATGGGCGGCGTCGCGGGCGCCTAGATTTTTAAGAAGCGAAGCGCACCGAGAATCTCTTGAGTATAGCGATTAGAGATTCCAAGTACTCTTGGGGCGACTATAAAAATCCAAGTGGAGTCATTCCTATGAGCCCCCTCGTAAGATTTTCCTAAATCCACACGTACGCGGCCGCGCTCCTCGCGCGGCCGCGTTCTTTGCTATACTAACGAGCACCAGATCTTTGCATGGCGAACCGACACTTAGCACGCTCAGTTGTTCTGCAGACGCTCTTTGAGTGGGATACCACTCACGCAAGCGAAGCTGACGCGCCGGCCATCCTTGCACGGAACGTGACGGAGTTCGGCGGCGATGACGTCGACCAGCCGTTCATGGACGGTCTCCTTAAAGGCGTGCTCGCCAAGCGTTCGGACATCGACCTCGTTATTGAAAAGGCGGCGCCGGATTGGCCCTTGGAGCGCATCGCGCCCGTGGACCGCAATATCCTGCGGCTCGGGCTCTACGAGCTATTGTTCGCCGATCGTACGCAGGTGCCGGCAAAGGTCGCCATCAACGAGGCCATCGAACTCGCCAAGACGTTCGGCGGCGATTCAAGCGGCCGGTTCGTGAACGGCGTCCTCGGCGCCGTGTACAAGGAGCTCGGCGAACCAGGGAAGGACGAACAGGGCAGCAAGAAGGTGAAGCGCGAGGAGCTCCCGCTTGAAAAGATGGGCGGCGCCATCGTGTATGCCAAGCATGACGGGCAGTACTATCTTGCGCTTGTGCACGACGTCTTCGGCCGCTGGACGCTTTCCAAAGGCCACATTGAGCAAGATCCGACGCCGGAGGAGGGCGTAGCGCGCGTCATCAAGGAGGAGCTCGGCCTTACTGCCGCCGTCGGCCCGCAGGTCGGCGAGAATGAGTATGTCGCTTCGCATCCGGAAAAAGGAAAGGTCAGGAAGCATGTGTGGTTCTTCCTGTGTTCGAGCGAGTTCGAGCCGCTTACGCTTAAGAAGAGCGGGGGATTGGACGACGCAAAATGGTTCCGCCTGCAAGACATCCTCGAACTCAATTTTTATGACGATATGCTGCCTATCGTGACGGCGGCGGTGCAGAAGCTTTTGGATCAGTCCAGTCGGTAGGGGTAGGCACAGGCGAGCGCAATTTTTGAGACGCATAATTTTCTGCTGAAAATTTGCTCTGCCTCACGCCGTCGCGTTCCGGGCGCTCAAAAATTGCGCTCGCCCGTGCCCTCTGATGCATTTGTTTCTGCGGGCGGCAAACGGTAGACTTATTCACATGCCAGATTTTTCCTCATTTGCTAAGCGGCTCGGCCTATCGTTCAAAAATCTCGACCTCCTCGTCGAGGCTTTGACGCACCGTTCCTATCTGAACGAGCACCGCGAGTACGCCGGGAGCCACAATGAACGGCTGGAATTCCTCGGCGACGCCGTGCTCGAGCTCGCCGTTACCAACTTCCTCTTCAAGAAATTCCCCGCGAAGCCGGAAGGCGAACTCACCGCCTACCGCGCCGCGCTCGTGAACACCGTTTCCCTGGCCGAGAGTTCGCAAGCGCTCGGGGTAAATGATTTCCTTCTGCTTTCCAAAGGCGAATCAAAAGACACCGGCCGCGCGCGCGACGTCATCCTTGCGGATGCGTTTGAGGCCATCATCGGCGCGGCATATCTAGATCAGGGGTACGACGCGGCGGAGGCGTTCATCGCGCGCAATTTGTATACGAAGATAGACGACGTCATCGCGAAGCGCTCCTACCAGGACGCGAAGAGCCGGTTCCAGGAACTCGCTCAGGAGAAGCGCGGCACGACGCCCAGCTACGAAACGCTCTCAGAAGTCGGTCCCGACCACGATAAACGCTTCACGGTCGGCGTATTCATCGGTCGCGATGAAATCGCGCGTGGAGAAGGGAAGTCTAAACAAGAAGCGGAACAATCAGCTGCTCAGGCAGGCCTTGATAAAACGGGCTGGTAGCGTTTGGTATATAGTGTGCGTATGAATACAAACACACCCGTGCGGGAGGAGATGGTGACGACGGCATTTGAAATTCCCGGGTACCGCGTGACCGCCAATCACGGTGTTGTGCGCGGCATCGTGGTGCGCTCGCGCTCTATTTTCGGTTCCATCGGCGCGGGATTGCAGACGCTTGTCGGCGGCAATATCACGCTCTGGAGCCGGCTCTGCGAGCAGACGCGCACTGACGCGTTTGCGCTTATGCTCACGCACGCCGCTGAACGCGGGGCGAATGCGGTCATCGGCGCTCGGTACGATGCGACCGAAGTCGGTACCGGCGTTACCGAGGTGCTCGCCTACGGCACCGCCGTAACGGTGGAGAAGGTCTAAAGGACTTGACAAAACGGGCTGGTGAGTTGTATAGTGTCGGCTGGTAGCTTGCGGATGTCCGCAAGCCGCGATCTTTCCGGGGGTGTATCGTGGAGAAATTGTGGGGAACGAATGCAACGATCTTTTCGTTGCAGTTGCTCGGGTACTACGCTTCCAAGAACAGTTTCCTCAGCAACGGCTCAGCGGCTATCTTCGAGGTAATCATCGCCGCTGGCATCGCCGTCGCCGCAGGGCTATTCGTGGCAGTGGGACAGGATCTCTACAAAGGGGTTAATAACCTCACCATCGTCCTGCTCGCCGCCGCCTCCGCCGTCATCCAGCTTCCGCGGGGTCTCATACCGAACGACGACATTGCGGTGATAGGTGCGTTCACCTGCATCCTGTTCGCCGTAGTGCTGGAGCGCCGGGAGGACGAATCCATCGTGAGTTCCTATGTCGCGGCAATTCCCGGCATGGGCGTATTCCT
>JAKAGD010000051.1 GCA_021817685.1 bacterium | reverse complement strand
CCACGACTTCCTGAAAAAAACCGGTGCGAATTTTGAAAATTACATACCTCACAGGCATGAAGAAGGGTATGGGATGAATGTGAGCGGAATTGAGAAGCTCGCAAAGAACGGCGTAACGCTCGTCGTCACGGTGGACTCCGGCATCACGGATGTCGCGCCCGTCGCGCGCGCAAACGGCGCGGGGATGGACATCATCGTCACCGACCACCATTTACCGCAAGAGAAATTGCCGGACGCGTTTGCAGTGCTGAATCCGAACGCGCGGCCCGATGAAACATATCCGCATAAAAGTCTCTGCGGCTCGGGCGTCGCGTGGAAGCTCGTGTGCGCGACGCTCCAGATGGCGCCCGAACTGCGCGAACGCGTGCCGGAAGGATGGGAGAAGTGGCTTCTGGATATGGTCGGGCTCGCGACCATCGCGGACATGGTGCCGCTTGTCGGCGAGAACCGCGTGCTCGCCGCGTACGGGCTCAGGGTGATGCGCAAATCTCCGCGCATCGGGCTCCAAAAATTGCTCCGCGGGATGCGCGTGGAACAGCGCGCCATTTCGGAAGACGACGTCGGCTTTCTGATCGCGCCGCGCGTGAACGCCGCGAGCCGGATGGGGGAAGCGCGCGACGCATTTCAACTTTTTACAACGAATGACGAGAGCGAAGCCGACCTGCTCGCGAAGAAGCTGGAGAAGATGAACCGGGAGCGGAAAGCGCAGGCGGGCGCCATCACGCGCGCCGTGCACGCGCGGCTGAAAGAGCGCGCGGTGCGGAGCGTCATCGCTCTCGGCGACCCCGAGTGGCGGCCCGCGCTCCTCGGCCTCGTCGCGAACACGATTGCGGACGAGTACGAGCGGCCGGTCTTCCTCTGGGGGCGCGAAGGGAACATGAGCTTGAAAGGTTCGGTGCGTTCGGGAGGCGCGACGCACATCCTGGAACTGATGCAGGCGGCCGAAAATACGTTTGTTGAATTTGGCGGACACGCGGCGGCGGGCGGTTTCACCGTGCTGGATACGGAAGTATTTTTCTTGGAGGACCGTTTGGTGGAAGCGCATGCGAAGCTCCCCGCGCCCGCGGAAGAGGACGACCTCGCGATGCGCGCGGACGCCGTCATCACTCCGGAGGAAGCGACGCACGCATTCCTCAAGAAGGTGGAGAAACTCGCGCCGTTCGGCCAGCAAAATCCGAAGCCCGTGTTTCTGCTCCGCGAGGTTACGCTGCGCGGGATTTCACGCTTCGGGAAAGGAAAGGAGCATTTGAAATTGAAAATCGACGTGAACGACGGCGACGGCACCGTTGATGCGGTCACGTTTTTCGTAAAAGGCGCGGTCGCGCGCACGGCCGATGCGCTCGCGCGCGGTTCCCGCGCGAATCTGCTCGCGCACCTCGAGCGCGACACCTTCTCCCGCGGCACTCCCGTCCGCCTGCGACTTTTGGATATCCGGGTTGTATAGTGGGCCCTATGAAATTCACCATCCACGCCGACGGGGGGTCGCGCGGGAACCCGGGCCCCGCGGGCGCGGGCGCGATGATACGCGACCACCTGGGGAACTCGGTCGCGAGCGTCTCAGAGTTCCTCGGCACGCGTACCAACAACTACGCCGAATACGAGGCGGTCATCCTCGCTTTCCAGGCGCTCGCGAAACTCATCGGCACGAAGAAGGCGGGCGCGACGACGGTGGCGGTGAAGATGGACAGCGAGCTCGTCGTGAAGCAGATGAAGGGCGTCTATAAAGTGAAGCACCCCGCGATGAAAGCGCAGCATGCGCGGCTCGCAAGGCTCGCCGCGACTTTCAAAAGCGTTTCATTCACCCACGTCCCGCGTGCTGAAAATAGTGACGCAGACGCCCTCGCGAACGAAGCGATGGATCGGGGCTTGAGTCTCTGACCCATAGCTCGTAAGATATACTTGAGCAATGAAAGACATCGCCACATTTGGAAATTTTGACGCGCTCGATATACGGGTCGGCAAAATAGTGAAGGTGGAGGATGCACAAACGAAGAAACCTACGTATCGCATCATGGTAGATTTCGGTGCGGAAGTGGGGACAAAAGTTTCTTGTGGGGCCTATCGTAATTATTCAAAAGAAGAGTTGGTGGGGAAGCAGGTTGTCGCGGTCATAAATCTCGGCACTAAACAAATGGGGCCGGAAAAATCAGAGGTTCTCATTCTTGGGGTTCCGAATGAAAAGAGGGAGACTATTTATCTCACCCCTCAATCCGAAGTTCCTCTCGGCGTTCGTGTGTTCTAGATGGGCTATCTCGTCGCCATTGTTGCGGGATTTGCGAGCGGGGTATTTCTCCGCTCGCTTTCTCTTTTTCCTTCATGAACAGCTATACACAACTTGTCGCTATAGCGACAAGTCTTTGATAGATGCTATTTCTCTGGAAACTCTTTGTTAGGATACCCTTATGGGCATTCTTATCGCCGCTGTGTCAGGATTCGCGGGCGGAATATTTTTCCGCTCGCTTTTTTATTTCGGCTGGGAGCCGGCGGCGTTTGTGCTGATTCTCGCGGCGCTGTTCGGCGGAGCAATGCTTTTTGCGGAGCCGCGGCGGGCGTACTCGCTCGCCGCGGCGTTTTTGCTGTGCGTCGCATTCGGAATGGCGCGCTCGGCGGTCGCCGATACGCCCGCGCCGGAAGCGTTTCTGCGCGACCTGCGCCACCGCGTGTCATACGAGGGCGTCGTGGTGAGCGACCCGGACGTGCGCGAGAAGAGCCAGCGCATCGCTATCGAGGTGCGCTCGGGCGAGAGTGTCGCGGGCATGCTCGCGGTAATGCCGCTTTCGGCCGACGTCCGCGTGGGCGACCGCGTGCGCGTGAACGGGACGCTCTCGCTCCCGCAAGCATTTGAAACTGAAAATGGAAGAACCTTCCGTTACGACAAATATCTGCAGGCGCGCGGTATCCGCTTCCTCATTTCATTCGGCTCAATATATACCGTGGAGCGGGCGCCGTGGTATTCCGTGTCTGCCGCGCTCGCGCGCGTGAAGCATTCATTCTTGGACGGGCTCGACCGCGCATTGCCGATGCCCGCCGCGGCGCTCGCGGGCGGCATCGTCATAGGAGGGAAGGCGGGGCTCGGCCCGAAGCTCACCGGCGCGTTCACGCGCTCGGGGCTCGTGCAGATCATCGTGCTCTCCGGATACAACGTGATGATAGTGGCCGAGTGGGTGATGGCATTCCTCGCACTCCTTCTCCTGCCGCGGCGGCTCCAGTTCTTCGCCGGCGGGGCGGCGCTCCTCCTCTTTGTCGGCATCGCCGGCATCTCCGCCACGGCCGTGCGCGCCGCGATTATGGCGCTCATCGCGCTCTATGCGCGCGCGACCGGCCGTTCCTACGCCGCGAGCCGCGCGCTCCTTGTCGCCGTCCTCCTGATGCTCATATGGAATCCGCTCTATCTTGCCTTCGACCCCGGTTTCGGCCTCTCGGTCGCGGCGACGGCCGGCATCATCTGGCTCGCTCCGATTATCGAAAGAATGATGGACTTCGTAAATCCATCATCTGATGAGGGACTTACGAAGTCGAAACATGGGTTCTGGAAGAATGCGGTCGCAACAACGCTCGCCGCGCAAATCGCCGTCCTTCCTCTCCTCGTGTACAACATCGGGCTCCTCTCGCTTGTCGCCCTGCCGGCAAATCTTCTCGTGAATACTTTCGTTCCGCTCGCAATGGCTTTCTCCGCCATTGCGGGCGTCGTCGGCATGACCATCGGGACTTTCTTTCCGCCCGTTGCCACCATCGCGGGATTCCCCGCGCTCGTCCTGATGCGCTATTTCATCTTCATAGCGCAAAAGGCCGCCGAACTCCCGTTCGCGGCCTTTGCGCTTCCGCCCTTTCCGTTCTGGCTCGTGATTATCGGTTACGCTGCGCTCATCGCCGCATCAAAACGCTTTTCCACGACGCTCCAGTTCAAGTTCGCGAAAAAGGCGTCCACATAATTCTTCTTCTCGGCGGGAACGTAATCCACCATAAAGGCATGCTCCCACATATCGAGGGCGAGGAGAACGGGCAAGCCGGCGAGCTGTCCGAGCTCGTGATCACCCACGAAGACCGTGTGGAGCGACTTTCCGCGAGGATCGTAATACACGACCACCCAGCCGATGCCGCGGCTCCCTGCAACTTCCTTTATATGCTTGATGAAGTCCTCGCCGCTTCCGTATTTCTCGGCGGCCGCTTTTGCGAGCGCTGATTCGGGGCTCCCGCCTTTTTCGCCCTCAAACTGCTCGAAGTAGTATTCGTGCATCCGCATGCCGTCAAACTCGAAGGCGAAGCGGCGGCGCAGTTCGGTTATCGCGTATTTGTCGCCTTCGGTCGCTTTGTCGCCATAGGCCGCATATCCTTTGAGTGTCTCAAGGAGAAGATTCACGTTTTTCACATAGCCTTCATACAAACCGAGATGCACCTTTATCTGCTTCTCCGACAGCCCGGGAAGGGCGGGGAGGCTGAATGTTTTTGCTGTGTAAGTCATAGAAACATAATCTACCACATACCACAAGTGAATTAGCACTCTAAGATTCGGCGTACTGCATGGGCAAGCTCTGCCGGCATGGCGAGATTGAAGTCGAGCGATCTCGGGAGATACTGCCGCAAAGGGCCGTTGGTGTTCTCGTTTGAGCCACGCTCCCAGAAGGGGTACGGATACGCAAAATACACGGTCGCACCACTCTTCTCTTCAAGGCGCTCCCCGTCTGAAAATTCGGGTCCGTTGTCGAAGATGAATGTTCTTCGTTTCGTTCAGAGAATATGACGAAAGTGTTTGATCGAGATATGTACGTTAGTATCGGGTTGTTGACACCTTAGGTGCCAGCGAATGCTCATTGAAAGCGCGAAAGGCGCGGTACGATTTTGGTGTTCAGACCATTAATCGCCAACGCCTTTCGCATGCACAAGAATACCAAATTGTTGCCGTACCAACGGCGTGAGATGTTCCGCAGATGGAGTATGGGCGGCCGAGTGGCTGACCTCGCTCGAGAATACAAAGTATCGAGAGAAACGGTATACGAGACACTCAAAGATGCTCGCCTGCAGGTGTTCCAGAACCGCTCCTCGATGAATCATCGGTATCGTACCATTCTGTACGGGTTTCGAAGGCTGGCAGCAACCGAGAAGCGCGTTGCGGAGAAAACAGCTCGCAAAGCGCACCGCCTGAACCGCTATGAGAAAGCCATACCAGGAGAGATGCTGCACCTCGACACGAAGCGCCTGCCACTTCTGCGCGGCGAAGCGGCCGTACAGCCGAGGGAATACCCGTTTGTTGCCGTTGACGACCATTCGCGCACGGCCTTCGCCGATATATTTCCTGACAAGACGGCATACTCGGCCGCTATGTTCCTTGCCGAGAGCAAACGAGTCCTCCCGTTCCCTGTGACCGGTATCTATTCAGACAATGGGAGCGAGTACCGCGGCCGGGCTGATCATCCGGTGGTGGCGTTTTGTCGAGAGACGGGCATGAGCCAAGCGTTCACGAAAGTGAAGCATCCCTGGACCAACGGCAAGGCTGAGCGGTTCATCAAGACTCTGATGACAGAATGGCACAGCAAGACTCGCTCGAATCACGTCTCGAGAGCCCACCGTCGACGCTATCTGTATGCGTATGTGGACTGGTACAACCAAACACGCGTCCACCAATCGCTCGGCACCACGCCGTTCGGAAGACTCGAAGCGTACCTAGAAAGTGTCAACAACGCGTTGACTTAGTACA
>JAKAGD010000050.1 GCA_021817685.1 bacterium | reverse complement strand
CGAAGCGATGATGAGGTAGCGGCGCATAGGGTATTTATTTGACGGGGATGGAGCACTTGAGCGTCACGGTATTATCGGGGTTCCCTGAAGTGGTCAATGTACCCCCGGCGTTCTGGCAATCGGTCTTCGCGGCCGTTATGGCCGCTTGGTATTGGGTGATGCTACTCGTGTTGCCCGGGGTCGGCAGATTGATTATCTTGTCCCCCACTTGTACCGGATTGTTCGATCCGACATTAGTTCCGACATTAGTGAAGGAGGTTGTCCCCGGGAGAGTGGGGGCTTGGACCGGCGGCGTCGACGCGGTCTTGAGCGCGGGGAGATTCAGCGAGAGGTTGAGAATGGCCGGATTAATGATGGAAAAGACGAGCACCGGCGAGAGCACGAGCACGAGCCCGAAGATGGCGTTGTATATCTTCTCGCGCCCGGCGCCCTGCTTGCTGATGGAGTCCTGGGTGGATATCTCGAGCCCGCCCCACACGATCATGATGACGGCGAGCGCCGCCGCGAGCCCGATGGCGTATTTGTAGAGATTGTTGAAGAAGTTTGCGAGCCCCGTTTGATTAGCGGTCACGCCCTGGGTGAGACCGGGGATGGGGGCGATCGGAACGAATGCACTAGTAGCGCCGGTCGGCTGCGGGTTGCCCTGAGTTGCGAACAGCGACGCATTAGCGGCCGTTCCGGAGTTGGCTCCCGGCGTGCAGGCCGTGCCGTCGGCGTTCGTGTACGTCCCATCCGAGTACTGCAGGTATCCTTGCGTACAGTCCGCAGCAAGGGCGCTCGGCGCGATAACAAAAGAGGAAAGGAAGAGGACGAACGCGAGAGCAGAGAGTTTTTTCATAAGCCAAAGAAGTTAGTGCCGGAACTTGCGCCGAACGTAAGAGAAAGATTAGCGATCGCCCGCGTGTAGTCGCCCGCCGACACGACGAGCGAGAGCGAGGCATTTCCCTGCCCGCTGCCGGTCGGCCGCAGGGTGATAGAGTTGCCGGTCTGCGCCGCCGAGCCGTTGAGGAACCACTGAACGAGCGGTGCCCCTCCCGTCGTGGGGAAAGAGAACGGCGCCGCGTAGAGAGACGACTCCGTTCCGGAGATGGAGTAGCTGCCGAAGAGCGCATGGTCGTAACGGATGCCGAGGAGCGGATCATTTGCATAGACGCGCACTATCGGGTCAAGCGGCGCGAGCGAGATAGTTGCGCCGCCGGCGAGACTGCCGTCGAAGTTCGTCACGGCGACGGACACCGAACGCGCGCGGTACTGGAGCGGAGAAGCGACCACTATCGCCGCTTTGCCGATGCCGGAAGAATTCGCTATCTGCGTACCGTCGACGCTCCACGAGTATGAAAGCGACGACGGGGAGACCGCCTTCCCTTTCGAATCCCGCAGATTCGCGACCGCGATGACCCGCACGCTTCCCTCAAGCGGCACAGAAGGCTTCCCCGGGTAAAGAGGGGGCGCCGAGGAGATCGGTTCGGCGACGAGCGAGACGTCTTGCGGCTGAATGGCGAGCGACTGAGTGTAGTTCGTGCCTCCGGAAGCTATTGTCGCAGATATGGTAGTGATACTCCCCGCTTTCCCGAGCGTTACGGCGACCGGCTGGACCGAACCCTGGTAGACGGATTTGCCATTCGCCGCGACCGTCAAAGTCGCGTTAGTGAGGTCGAGCGAACTCGAGAGAAAGGAGAGCGTCGCCCGGCTTCCCGGCACCGGGTACTGCGGGTTCGCCGTTATGGTGAACGTTGATTCGACTTCGCCCAGCCCCGCGAAGGATTGCGCCAGGGCCGCCCCGGGGAGGAGAAGAGCAACGGAGGCGATGAGGAGAAACGAGCGCATACTCCTCTAGTATAGCGCCCGCGCGAGGCTATTACGCCGCCCGCGGCACCCTTTCGGGGATTTCTTCGGCATCGTACTTTTCATCATTTGCGGCCTGTGCATATTCTTCATCATTCGCCGCTTGTTGTTCTGCGTCGGCGACTCGGGCCATTTGTATCTGCGCAAGCCGCGCGGCTTGTTGGTTCCGCTCGCGCAGTTGAGCATCGGCTTGCTCTTTCTCCCACTTTTCATGCGCCGCGGTTTCAACGCGTATCTGCGCCGAGTACAGCCTCCAGAGCGTGAATGAAAAAACGGGGAACGAACCGATGAGCGGTATCTCTCCGACGGCAAATGCGGCTGCAAATTGGAGCGGCGCATTCTTGACGGCTTTTAACAGACGCATGTTCGTCATGACGATCCACAATCCGAGTGCGAGGAATCCGACGAGTCCCACCGAATCGGCCATGATGATGCCGAACGGGATCGTTATCTCGGAGCCCGCGGCTCCCACCGCTCCGGCGCCGAGCGAGCACAGCACCGCAGCGGTTTTTGTCCCGGCAATTCCGAGCGTCCACGCCGAGAGCGAAGCGCTTGTCTTTGCCGTGCAGTAGAGAGCGGCGAGCGCCGGTCCGAGAAACCAAAAGAAAGTGAAGAATAATCGCGCGGCATCAAAAATGCCGGCGGCGATGATGACCGGCATCGATTTGCCCCGGGTCATCACTTCCGGCTCCGGTTCATTTCTTTTCTGAGGCATAGCGCTCCTTCTCCTGTTTTATCGCGAGGAGCTGGGACGGGTCGGAGGTGATGATCTGGTCTTCGGTGTAGCTTGCGACCACCTTGATGGCGACGTGCTTGAGCCCCGCGAAGAAAAGCCCCTCCCCCACCCCGGCTTCCAGCAGGAGGTATTTCTCCTCGTCCGTGAGGCTGAACGTCTGCTGGAGCACGTCGATGGTCGTCGGCGATTGCTTGAGAAGAAGCTGCAAGCTCGAGTTTGTGAGGATGGGGCGCCCGTACGGGCTCTTGAGGAAGTCCTCCACGTCCTGCGTGATGGTGCAGACGCCCAGGTAGTATTTGCGGCCGCGCTTAGCGACGGAGTAGAGGAAGGAGGCGGTATCCTCGCTCTTCATCATCCACCATGCCTCATCAATAATGAGCAGGCGCTTTTTCAGTTCGTGGCGCACGGCGTTCCAGATGTAGTGCGTGATGATGTACATCGCGACCGGCTTCAATTCGTCCTCCATGTCGCGCACGGAGAAGACGGCGAACTGCTGTTTCAAATCGATATTGGTCGGCTGGTTGAGGAATCCTTCCCAGGTGCCGCGCGTGTATTTGGAAAGGCGCTCCACCAGGGACTCGCTTCCCTCCATGCCGGAGAGCACTTGTTCAAAGTCGGAGAGCAAGGGCGGTTCCGCGCCGGTGAAGTCCGTATCGCCGGTGATGTCTTTGAGCGCATAGGTTTCGCTGATAGCGCGATCCACGATGGCGTCCTCTTCCGGACTAAGTCCGCCGAGCATGATGCGGAAGAGTCCCACGAGCGCGATGATGTTGGAGCGCAGAATGTCTTTCGGGTCCTCGTCCTCTTTGACCGGCGGAAGATCGAACGGGTTGATGTGGTGTTCGGACGAGAGCGAAATGTGGAATGCGCGGCCGCCGGTCGCTTCCGCAAGCTGTTCGTATTCGCGTTCGGGGTCGATGACGATGACATCGGTGCCGAACATGAGGGAGCGCAGTATCTCGAGCTTCGTCGCGTATGACTTGCCGGAGCCGGATTTTGCAAAGACCACCGAGTTGTAGTTCTCGAGCGAGAATCGATCGAACAGGATGAGCGACGAATTGTGCCGGTTGATGCCGTAGAGGATGCCGCGGTCGCTCGTGAGGTCGAATGACACGAACGGGAATATGGAGGAGAGCGGCGAGGAGTTGAGTTTGGAATTGACCAAGAGCTCGTCCGTACCCAAAGGCAGGCAGGAACGGAATCCCTGCTCCTGCTGGAAGATGGCAGGCTTCGTGTAGACAAGCTTTGCGTCGAGGATGCTGCGGATGTCGCCCTCGGTCTTGTCTATCTCCTCTTTGGAGTCGCCGTAGAGCGCGAGGTAGAGGCCGACGTCGAAGAGCTTTTCCTGCGCCTGCTGGAGGCTGTCGCGCAAGCTCTCTAAATCTTGGTAGGCGGTATCAAGCAAGGGGTCGCGCACAAGGCCCTTCGCTTCGCGCTCGTTGATCTGGCTCTGGACTTCGGCGACCTTCTTCTGGAAGCCGCGGAGCGCCTGCTCGGTCTCGACCGGATGGATGAAAATGGAAACGTCGAGCACCTTATCAAGATTGATGACCGGCGAGAACCAGCTGTCGGAAAGGAAGCGCGGATAGGAGACGGTATAGAACGAGCGGACGAATTTCTCGCCGAGTTCGAGTTCGCGCGAGCCTATCTTAAGCGCGGTCGGCGCAATGGTGTCCACCAGGTCCAGGCTCCCCTGCCGGTAGATGTCCTTCGGCAGGACCGGCACGATGGCCCGTTCTTCTTGTTTCTTACGCGTGAGGAAGTCGAGAAGTGCCATGGTTTAGGTGTCGAGGCGGATAGGGTTCTCGAGTTCGCCCGGGTTAAAGGAGCGGTACAGGAGTTCGATGACCTCTTCAGTGCCGAGCGGGACCGCGCGGACGCCGGTACCGGCAAGGCCGGCGGCGACGAGCGTGAGCCGCTGTTCCAGCTGCGCGCGGTCTTCTTCGAACGTCACTTCGGCGGCGGCGCTCTTCACGCTGGCGCTTTCTCGCCGCAGGAAGCTCACTGCGCCCGCGGCGCTCACGTGCGGCGTATACGAGACGATGATGTAGAACGATTTCGTCATGATGTTCGCCTGGTCGGTGAACGAGCGGACGAATCCGATGTATTCGCGCAGTTGAATGCGCATCAGCTCGGTCTTCTGCTCCGGCGCCTTCTCTTCAAGGAGCGCGAGGTACGGGCGCAAGTCCATTCGGCGCGAGTTCACGACTATCTGTATGGAGAAATCAAGCGTATTGAGGAAGTTCTGGAAGCCGAGCGTGATGGCGTGCTGTTCCTCCGCCGACTTGAGCCCGAAGTTTATGGAAGAGCAGATAAGCACGCCGCGGTATCCGCCGTCTTTCAATACGATGACGCCGTTCCGGATCTCTTTGACCGGAACGAATTGCTGGGTTGCGCCTGCCGGTTGTACCGCCATATCAGGATTCGCGGTTTGCGACGTCGCCGCCGGTCGGCTTCACGTCGAGCGACCAAGCAAGCTCCGAGAGCTTCCCGCTCGTGAGCCGCGGCGCGGCGCGCTTCGCCTCGGGTTCCGGCGCCGCCTCCGCTGTTCCCGGGGTTTTCGGCTCCTGGTGTTTCCAGAGGAAGAGCTTCGCTTTCGTGTAGTAATTGAACCCGGCCTCAAGCACCTCGACGAATGATTTCCCGTTCACCTTATAGAATGCGAGCGCAACGCCAAGGCCCCCCACGAGCGCCGACAGAATGAACGCAATGACGATCGGCAGATACGCAAAGAAAACGACGCAGAGGCCGGCCGCGCCGGCGAGATAGATGAACTGTTTCAGGGTCAAAGGCCCGATTATCTTGTCCTCGACCTCAATGAACTGCGGCACCTGGTATTCCATTGTCTTCTAGTATAGCAGTGCATAACGGAACGCGCGGAAAATAGTGGGTATATGATTCGGGAAGGCGGCCTGTTCTTTTGGCCGGAAAGGGGGACTCCATGGTTTGGGAATGCAGTCAGTGTAAAGCCGTGCGTTCATCTGGAGAGATCCAGGCGATACAGATAAACGGAAGGGTAATACTTTTTTGCAAAGATAAATTCCCGGGAGGTCGTCCGGGTTGTCTCTCCCGCTTCCTGGGATTGTACCGGTGGAACGTGCTCGAATACCGGCCCGTGACCGTCACATAAAGGAGGGGCTCCTCAACCCC
>JAKAGD010000049.1 GCA_021817685.1 bacterium | reverse complement strand
GAACGGCTCATTTCTTCCCATGTGAGCCGTTAGGCGGGAAGAAGTGAGCCGTTCCCCGAGCCCTGCCGCTCCATGCATTCACCCCCCCGCGAATCCGCCGGAAGGCAAAAGAGAAATGCGCGGACAGGGCTCGGGGCCGCCGTCCGCGGTGGCGAGCCCGCGAGTCTGCGAGCGGGCGAGTAATCATTGGGCGCGCTGGAAGAATGTTCGAACTTGGTCGTATAATGTAGCAAATTTATCGGATCCAGAAGAGGTGGTACACGAACGAGATGAACGGATCGGCATTCGGGCCGTACACGATTGCCGCGCCCAAAGCACCGGTGACGAACATGCCGATGAGCGCGAGAAGGGCGAGCACGGGCAGGAGCCAGGTGTCGAGCACGAGATGCGCCACGTACTTCTTGAAGCCCCAGACGCGCATAAAGGGATTCGCCACGCCGGCGATGTAATTCCCCCAGCCTTTTGCATCAAACACGCGGATGAGGTACGCGGCGGCGAGAATGGCGTACAGTACCGTCGTTGCCCCGGCGACGGGCGCGTGCACCTCCAGGATGAACGCGCGGCCCGAACCTTCAATGAGGTCTTCCGCCATGCCGCCGGTCACCAGCGCGGCGAGCGCGGCGAGCACGCCGACGAACAGCAGGAATGCTTTCACGCCGAAGAGCCAGGCCTGCCGGCGGAGCGGAGACCAGACGTACGCGCCGAGTTCCAGCATCGAATACACGACCAGAAGCCCTATCGGGAAATGGACGAACAACGGGTGAATGTTCATACGCACAGTATACCGCGCACAAAACACGCTATCATGAGCCTATGATACGGAGCGTCGGACATCCGCAGAACCGCGCGTGGCACCGCTCGCACACGCGCAACTACCGCAACGCGTGGTTCATCATGGCGGGCGCCATCGGCATCGCCGCACTCCTCTGGTTCCTCGGCGACTTCGGCTCGGTCGCATGGCCCGCGCTCGGCGCCGCGATACTGCAAACCACCTATCGCCTCGCCCTCGCGTACGGCATCGCGCTCCTCCTCGGCGTCGCCATCGCTCTCCTTGTCGGCTGGAGCCCGTTCGCCGATTTCTTCTTCCCGTTCTTCGATGTGCTCCAAAACCTGCCGTCGTTCGCGCTCATCCCGCTTTTCATCTATTTCCTCGGCTTCACCAACCAGATGATAATCCTGTTCGCCGTAAGCTCCATCATCTGGCCCATCCTCTTCGCCGTCCTCAACGCCATCAAGAGCGCGCATAAAGATCTCTCCGATGCCGCGACCATATTCGGCGCGCACGGATGGAAGCGCATCCCCTACTACCTGGCGCCCCTGTCCTACCCCGCCATCCTCACGGGCTCCATCGTCGGCATCGCCATCGGCTGGGAGGCGGTCATCGGCGCGGAGATAATCGCGAACATCACGGGCTTCGGCGACTTCATCAAGACGGCGAGCGCCACCGGCATCAGTCAGGCGTCGGTCGCGGGCACGTTCGCCATCCTGGTCATCGTCTTCGTGATAAACCGCCTTGTCTGGGCGCCCTTGCTTGCGGAAAGCAGTAAACGCTATGCCGAATGATATGAGCCACTCCTCCGACATGGCCCTCGTCCTCTCGCGCGTGTCAGCGCGCTTCAACGATGAAAAGAAGAACGTGCTCGCCCTGAAAGATATTTCATTCTCGCTCCCGAAAGGCTCCTTCGTATCCATCATCGGGCCGTCGGGTGCCGGCAAGTCCACGCTGATGCGCGTCATACTCGGCCTCATGGAGCACGAGAGCGGCGAGGTCGTGCGCGATTTTGAGCGGCCGGCGATGGTGTTCCAAAATTATGCGCTTTTCCCGTGGCTCAACGCGCGCGACAACGTGGCGTTCGGCCTGCGCATGAGCGGCATGGACCGCAAAAAGCGCGAACATATCGCGTGCGAGAAATTGAAGGAGGTCGGCCTTGAGCGCCTTGAGGACCATTATCCGAGCCAGCTCTCGGGCGGCCAGCGCCAACGGGTCGGCCTTGCGCGCGCACTCGCCATATCCCCCGACCTCCTCATCATGGATGAGCCTTTTTCAAATCTGGATACCATTACTTCCGAATCGCTCAAGGCCGACTTGCTCAGGATATGGCGCAGTTACGGCATGACCATCCTGATGGTGAATCACCTCATCCCCGACGCCATTGAGCTGTCCGACCAGATCATTGTGATGGAAGCGCATCCCGGACGCGTGGAGAAGACCCTTTCCGTGGACCTTCCGCGTCCGCGGGATGTGCGCGGACCGCAATTCTTCAAAGAAGTGGACGTATTGACCGAAGTCATCCGTAAAGTCTCCTAGATCCTCCGCACGAAGACTCTGCTATACTGCGGGCTCATCATCCTATGGAAAACGCACTCGTCGTCACCGATGTGAAGAAGCGCTACGCGGGCGGCACGGAAGCGCTGAAAGGCGTCTCGCTTACGATACCCAAGGGCGAATTTTTCGCGCTTCTGGGTCCCAACGGCGCGGGCAAGACGACGCTCATCGGCATCATCACCGGGCTCGTTACCAAGACCGAAGGAAGCGTGAGTGTGTTCGGCATTGATATCGACAAAGAGCCCGAACGGGCGCGCTCGCTTATCGGACTCTGCGGACAGGAGATCAATTTTGACCCGTGGATGAAGCCCTTGGACATCGTCGTCAACCAGGCCGGCTACTACGGCATCCCCCGCTCCGTCGCCGTCCCGCGCGCGAAGCGGCTCCTCGCCGACCTCGGTCTCGCCGATAAGAGCGACCAGATCGGCTTCAAACTCTCCGGCGGGATGAAGCGCCGGCTGATGATCGCCCGCGCGCTCATCCACCAGCCGAAGTTCCTCATCCTGGACGAGCCGACGGCGGGCGTGGACGTGGAGTTGCGCCGGAGCATGTGGGACTACCTTACGACGCTCACGAAAGAAGGCATCACCATCCTGCTCACCACGCATTACCTGGAAGAAGCGGAACGGCTCGCCAAACACGTCGCCATCATCAACAAGGGCCAGATCGTCGCGAACGGCTCCATGGAGGACATCCTCGCGCTCCACGACGGCACGGCGAGCGGCTACGGCGGCGGAAAGCTGGAAGACGTGTTTATGCAGCTCACCAGCACCACCTGATATGCCGCTCGATAAACAATTCATCTCGTTCTACACCATCCTGCGCAAAGGCGTGATCCGCATATTCCGCATCTGGTCGCAGACGCTGCTCCCGTCGCTTGTCACCTCCGTGCTCTATTTCGCCGTGTTCGGCAGCATCCTCGGCGCGCGCATCGGGAGCTTGAACGGCGTGCCGTATATGCTGTTCGTCGTTCCCGGCCTCGTCATGCTCTCCGTCATCACGAACTCGTTCATGGAAGTCGCCTCCACATTCTTTTTCGCGAAATTCTTTTCGCGCAATATCGACGAAGTGCTCGTCTCGCCCACGCCGCCCGCCGTCATCGTCGCGGGCTTTGTCGCAAGCGGCGTGGTGCGCGGCATGATGGTCGGCGCGCTCGTGCTCATCGTCTCACTCTTCTTCGCGCTCCCGTCGGTCGCGCATCCCTTTATTGTCCTCTTGTTCCTCTTCCTCTCCAGCCTGGTATTCGCGCTCGGCGGACTGGTGAACGGCATTTACGCAAAAAACTTTGACGGCATCTCCATCGTGCCGACCTTCGTGCTTACGCCGCTTGTCTACTTGGGCGGCGTCTTCTACTCCATACACTCGCTTCCTCCGTTCTGGCAGAACGTCTCGCTTGCCAACCCGATCTTCTATCTCATCAACGGCTTCCGCTACGGCTTCCTGGGCACGAGCGACGTCTCGCTTACGACGAGCGTCCTCGTTCTGCTCGGTCTTATGCTCGTCCTGCTCGGCGTCAACATCTACTTCCTTAAAAAAGGTCTCGGGTTGAAACAATAAACGAGGGCCGTCCGCAGACGACCCTATTTCTTCCTCACCAGCTTTCTTTGCCGGTCCGGTCCGACGACGTACACATCGTCATCTCCGCCGCCATACCGTTTTCTTGTCGGATCGGAAAGATACTTCCGCGCCGCTTCTTCGGCATCTTTCTCCGATTCGTATTCCGTATCGTTGATGCGGTAATACGGATCGCCCTCGTCTTCAAACCTGTCCCGCCCGACGATAAGCCACTTCCCTTCTGCTTTTGCGTTCATGCGCCCTCCGTCTGAAAATTAAAACGCTACGGTACTACCGTAGCGCGCTATACGGCGGAGGTCAAACGCCTTATTTCTTACGCTTGCGGGCGAGCGCGGCGCGCAAAAACTCGGTGAACAAAGGATGCGGGTCCAGAGGGCGCGCCCGGAGCTCGGGGTGGAACTGCGTGCCGAGCATGAACGGGTGCTCGGAGCGCGGGAGCTCGGCGATCTCCATCAATACGCCGTCGGGACTGGTGCCGGAGAACACGAGCCCGGCGTCTTCCAATCGCTTCACATACGCGGGGTTAATTTCATAGCGATGGCGATGGCGCTCCTCCACCAGCTCCTTCTTGTACGCGGCGCGCGCCATCGTGCCTTTCTTCAGGTACGCCGGATACACGCCGAGGCGCATCGTGCCGCCGTACTTGTTGTCGGCGAGATGCTTCTTCTGTTCCAGCATCACGTCCACGACCGGGTCTTCCGTGCTCTTCTTGATCTCGGTCGTATTCGCGTCTTTCAGCCCGAGCACGTGCCGCGCATACTCTACGACCATCAACTGCATGCCGTAGCAGAGGCCGAAATACGGTATCTTGTGTTCGCGCGCGAACTGGATGGCTTTTATCTTCCCTTCAATGCCGCTCTCGCCGAAGCCGCCCGGCACGATGATGCCGTTGTACTTCTTCAATACGGCGACCGCCTTTGCCCCGCCCTTCTCAAGGTCCTTGGAGTTGATCCACGTTATCACCGCCCGGCGGTTCAATTTTGCGGCGGAGAACTTGATGGCTTCTATGACCGAGAGGTACGCATCGGAAAGGACGAAGTTGCCCGTATCAAAATATTTCCCGACGATGGCGATGTTCACTTCCGGTACTTTCGTGTTGGACACCGCGGTTGCGAACTTCTTCCACTTAGCCAGGGACGCCTTCTTCTTCGCCGGCATTTTGAGCGCCTCCAGTATCGCGTCGCCGAGCCGGTCTTTCTCGAAATTCAGGGGCGCCTGGTAAATGCTGTCGATGTCCGGCGCGCTGATGACGCGGTCCTTGCGCACGTTGCACCAGATAGCGAGTTTTTCTTTGCGCTTGTCGTCCACGAATTCCTTGGAGCGCGCGACGATGAAATCCGGCTGGACGCCGTAGGAGTTCAAGTCGCGCACCGCCGTCTGGGTCGGCTTCGTCTTCATCTCGCCCAGGGTGCCCGGCGTGGGCAGGTACGACACCATCACAAAGAGCACGTCGTCCGGATACTGCATCTTCAAGACGCGCGCCGCTTCTATGAAGAGCGCGTTCTGGAAGTCGCCGATGGTGCCGCCGATCTCGATAACCGAGACGCGGCTTCCGTTGTAGGACGCCGCGGCCTCGATGCGCCGAAGTATCTCATCGCGCACATACGGGATGGCTTCCACGCACTTGCCGCCGTATTTGAGCGCGCGCTCATTCTCGATGACCGTTTGGTACACCATGCCGCTCGTCATGTAGTCCTCGTTCGTGAGGTCGCGGTTCAGGAATCGTTCGTAGTTGCCCATGTCCTGATCCGTCTCAAGCCCGCTCCGCAGGACGAACGTCTCGCCGTGTTCGGTCGGGTTCATCGTACCCGCATCCACGTTCAGATACTGATCCACTTTCACCAAATTCACCGGATACCCTTTCTGCTTGAGGAGAAGGCCGATGGAGCTTGTGACCACGCCCTTGCCGAC
>JAKAGD010000048.1 GCA_021817685.1 bacterium | reverse complement strand
GCCCACCAACTGATTGGATTGTGGTGAGAATTTGACAGGTGGCGTGAACACCATCCGTCAGCTTTTCCCCACTCGCCACCGGGCCGGCCCCGCACAGCGGTAGCACTTTTCTCGAGGAAGAAATGATGAGGGGCGATCAATTCCTGCTCCCGCCGGTACGGGTCCATTACAGCGCTCAGCTGCCCCGCACGCTCTCGGAAGACGCTTACGCGCTTGTTGAACGACCAGAGCGGCGCGTGCGCGGCGAAGGCGATCCACAGCGCATAGTCCCCGGCGAGCCGGTAAGAAGCGAGCGCCGGATGCGCCTTCTCCCACAATGTTCGCCTCCAGAACACGCTGTCCTGTTGCACGAAGTACGCACTGCGCCCGTAAATGCCCTTTTGGAGCCAGTCTTGGCGATACAACAAGCATGATGACTCTCGTGCAGTAGGCGCGCCGCTCTCGTCACAGGCGGTGTTGATGCCCTTGGCCCACTCTATATCAGGGTAGTGTGCGAGGATAGATGCTACCGCCGCGAAAGCGCCGGGAAGATATCGGTCGTCCGCATTGATGTAGGCCATCACATCGCCGCTCGTCAGTGTGAATCCTTTTTCTAGCGCGTCATACATTCCGCGATCCTTCTGGGAGAAATACCGGAGCACAGCCTTTTTACAATGAAGAGGATATTGCCCCGCACTCACACGGTCCGCATACGATTGCACGATTTCAATCGTCCCGTCAGTCGAGTTGCCATCTGCAACGATATACTCGATCTCGAAATCTCCTTCCTGCGAGAGCACGCTCTCAATTGTCTCGACGATGTAATTCGCGCCGTTGTAGACCGGGGTAACGATTGAGAACTTCATACGGCGCGGCAGACGAGGCATGACTCGCCGGGGAAAATGTGGTGCTCACGGACCTCGAACCCTGCCGCACGAAGCCTTTTTTCGGCGCCAACGGGGAGGTGAGCCACGAGCATAAGGAGGACTCCCGTGGCCTTCCGAAGTTCCGGGAGGATGGACCACGGATCGCCCTGATAGAGGACGACGTCGGCGCGCACCTCGGATAAAGGAGCATTCGTGGCTGCCGCGGCACCGGCGGCCTTCGCCTCCGCAATGTACCGCGCATTCCCGACTTCGGCGAACGTCCGTTCAGGAACATATCGGCGGAGAATTGGTTCCAGCTGAAGCTCATTAGGACGGCCCATCGTCCACAGCATCTGCCGGAAGAACCATCGCACGGCCCGCCTGAAGAAACTGGTCACAAATGGGAATACCCGCAATCGGTATAATCGTTCAAGGAATTTTCGCAGTGGATCAAACATCCCCATTTCTGCGGTGAGAATGTGCCAGTCTTTCCTGAGGATCGGCAACTGCCAATCATTATTCTCCCGGGCATACCGATGCACGACGAGCTTCTGTTCCGGGTGGTCATACTGCATACAGTCTATGAGGAACATGAACGATGAATCGATGACGTGGATTTCTGTCGCCCGTTCAATGAGCGTGCAGTAATCGAATACGTTGTCTGTCAGCTCAGGACGCGGTTCGAATTGCGGGAGGCGATTTCCGATGAGACGGCGTTTGATGATGTATTTCCGGCCCGCGTCCTCATGGACGAACGCGTATGATTCCGGAGGCGCCAGCTTTTCAAAAAGCGTTTGTTCACGTGCATGGTCGCGTTCGACGCGGAATCCCTCCCATTTTCTCCGGAGCGGTACGCCGGCCTGATCATAAAACTGTTTCTCGAGCGCGGTGCCCGTCGTACGGTCAAGATTCTCAAAACCAAGCACCTTCGTCTCGTCATATTCGGCGCGGTGGTCCCGCAGGTGTGCCCGGGCCTCTTCTACGTCTTTGACCTGTCGTATGTCCACGTTCGCGAGATCGCGGAACATGAATGCGACGGTGGGGTAATTGTGCGGATAGGAAAAGATAGTCACCCGGCTGTAGCGGCCCGCATACTCCCGGACGATGCCGTGGCACATAAAGTGGTCGCCAAGACCCAGGTGATGCAGCAGGAGTAATCGGGGCATGAGCGGTCGTTAATACGGGGAAGTATAGCGCGATTTCGCGCTTTTTTGCTCCGTGCGGGGAGGTCCGAGGCGTGGTACAGTTGCGCCATGAAGGCGGCGGTATTGGAGCAAATTAACGGGGAACTGGTCGTCGGCGAGGTGGGCGTGCCCGAGCCGCAGTTCGGCCAGGCGCTGGTCAAGATAACCGCGAGCGGCATTTGCGGCTCCCAACTGCAGGAGGTCGCCGGAAACAAGGGCAACGCCAAATTCGTTCCGCATCTTATGGGTCATGAAGGGAGCGGTATTGTTGAAGAAGTCGGTCCCGGAGTGACGAAAGTAAAGAAGGGAGACAAAGTCGTCATGCATTGGCGCAAGGGCGACGGCATTGAATCCGACTTCCCGACATACACATATAAAGGCAAGCCGATGAGGAGCGGCAAGGTCACGACCTTGAGCGAATATTCCATCGTATCGGAAAACCGGGTCACGCCGGTTCCGCACGACACTCCGGACGAACTCTGCGCTCTCCTGGGCTGCGGCCTCTCGACGGCGCTTGGCACGATAAACGAAGAGGCGAATGCAAAATTCGGCGAAAGCGTGATGATCGTCGGCGCCGGTGGACTGGGCGTGAATCTCATCAAGGCGGCAAAGTTGGCGAGCACATTTCCCATCATCGTTTTAGATATCCACGAGAATAAGCGAACGGTCGCCGAGTCGATGGGGGCGACGCTATTCATCAACTCTAAGGACCAGGACGTGCAGGAGGAGATGCAAAAAAATCTCGGGATAAAGGAAGTAGACGTCATTATCGACACCTCCGGGAACAAGCAGGCCATAGAAGCCACCATTCCGCTCCTTTCCGGCACGGGCCGATATATTATGATCGGCCAACCGAAGCCGGGAGAAAGCATCGAATTGCATACGGCGCTCCATCTCTTCGGCGGAGAGGGGAAATCGATACGGGCGACTCAGGGCGGGGGGTTCTCGCCGAGCAGGGATATCCCGAGGTATGTAAAGCTCTATAAGGCCGGGGTGTTGAACATCGACGGCATCATCACGCATCGCATGAAGTTGGATGAGATAAACGACGCCATTGCTCTCATCAGAAAGGGTCAGGCAGGCAGAATACTCATAGAGATGTAGCGAACATGAACGTTCTCGAACGGATTTTTCTTGTTACGGATGCGCTCTTTCCCGCGAAAAAGCCGCGCTGGGAACTGGAGAAGATCAGCAAAAACATCGAATTCCTCATACCCGATATGAGAACGTTGGCGATTGTTGCCTCAGAACACTCCTATCTCCGTCGTATGCGCCCCTTGCCGTCGCACGCGCACATGTTGGACATCGGATGGCCGACGGGTAGGCAGGCGTTCGCGGAGGAAATAAGCAAGGACCGATCCATTGACACGCTCCTTATCGACATCCCAGCATCGGATGCTGCACAGCTACTCGAGGATACGTCCGCGAACGGAACCCTCTCCCGTGTGCGGAGCATGATCATCCCGGTGGCGTTCCAGGAGCGACATGCGGGCAAACCATACTATGCGGCTGTCACCGCTCTTGTAGATCGGCATGGGTATTCTCTCTTCAATCTGTATAACGTCGCGTGGAAGCGGGGGCAGATACAGACGGCGTATGCCCTCTACATCGACCGGAAGCTACGGGACGATTTCGTTCGGAAGATACGAATATGAGAACGATCAAACGCCTTATAAGAAATATCCTCGCGCGACTGAACATCGACATAGATTCCCGTCGCCCGCGGAAGGAGTATGTCGTTGACCAGAAGCGCCTCGTTCCTCGTCCGAGCATCATTTTTGATGTCGGGGGTCATATGGGCCAGACGATAGAGAAATACGGGAAGCTATATCCGGACGCGCTCATCTATACGTTCGAGCCGTTCACCTCGTCATTTGTCGAACTCGCGAAATGTTGCGCCGCGCAGGGAAATTGCCGGCCGTTCCAACTGGCATTTTCTGATAGCAAGGGATTCTCGGATTATTTTGCAAACGCAAGCGGCGGCGGGACGAATTCTTTATTTCCGCCGGAGGATATGGAAAAACGTTTCGATCATGACGATGATTCGCATTACGCCGGCACGACGAAGACCAGCGTGCGAACGGATACCATCGACTCATTTTGCGAGGAGCACGGCATTAACCATATTGATATCCTCAAGATGGACATCCAGGGCGGCGAATTGAAAGCGTTGCGGGGAGCGGCGCGGATGCTTCGCGAACAAAGAGTTTCTCTCGTGTTTCTTGAAGTGTCATTTATCCATATCTATAAGGATCAGGCGCTCTTCCACGAGATCGAGGAGTTCCTCATTGCGCACGGCTATACGCTCTATAACCTTCACTACCTCTCGACTCAGTCGCGGGGCCAGATCGTTCAGGCGGACGCTATTTTCGTAGACCGGGAACTCATGCGCCGCTTCAGGCTCGACAGCGCAGTTGAAAGTAAGTAGACTTTTCTCCATACCGCACACGATAGCCATGAAACCAAACCTGTTGCGAGCATATGAGAAGATGCTACTCATTAGAATAGCTGAACAAGAGCTTGTCAACTTGTACTTGCGCGAGAAGATCATGAGCTTCGTCCATTTCTACGTCGGCCAGGAGGCCGTCGCCGTCGGTGTCTGCGACGCGCTCAAGAAGGAGGATCGTGTGCTCGGCAACCACAGATCGCACGGGCACTACCTTGCCAAAGGAGGCAATCTGACCAAGATGGTGAGCGAACTCCTCGGCCGCAAGACCGGTTTAGCGCGCGGCAAGGGCGGGTCCATGCACATGCGTGCTCCGGAGGTGAACGTCATTGGTACGACGCCGATCCTTGGGAGCGTCGTGCCGCTCTCGTGCGGTTCCGCGTTCGAGCAAAAATTTCGTCGGGAGAAAGGGATCACCACTGCCTTCTTCGGTGACGGTGCTTTTGAGGAGGGTGTCGTTTACGAAACGCTCAATCTCGCCGCGCTTTTCAAGCTCCCGCTTCTTCTGGTCGTCGAGAATAATCTCTTTGCCGTGAATTCCAAGCTTAAGGACCGCCGCTCGCCGAACTATGATGTGGAGAAGATCGTAACCGGCCTCGGTGCAGCGTATTTCAAGGCCGACGGAAATGACTATGAAGATGTGCATGCAAAGGCGGTAAAAGCGGTTGCGCAGGTCAGGCGCGGTTCGCCGGCTGTCCTTGAATGCGTTGCCTATCGACACATGGCTCATAGCGCACCTATATTCGACGAAGGATATCGCGAGGAAGATATACTCGAGATGCGTCTCAGGAAGGATCCCTTGAAGAAGGTGCGGCGTGCGCTCCTTGCTCGCGGCGTATCGGAAAAGAAGCTCGTTGCGCTTGAGGGGGCGACGAAGAAAGATGTCCTGAAGAGCGTCGCTGCTGCGCTCCATGCGCCATACCCGGCCAAGGGCGAGCTTTACACCGACCTATATGCAGCATAGGACGCTTAAATTCACAGAAGCAATCAAGGAGGCAACCGACCAGTTGCTCGCGTCCGATCGGGATGTCTTCGTCATCGGACTCGGCGTCACTTACAAGAACGGTGCCGACGGTACGACCGGCGGTCTCGCCGAGAAGTATCCGGGCCGCGTCCTTGATGTTCCCGTCTCCGAAGCGGGATTCACTGGTATGTCCGTCGGCGCCGCCATCTGCGGCCTGCGCCCCATCGTGCACCATGGCCGAATCGAGTTCGCCCTTTTTGCGGCGGATCAGATCTTCACGCAGGCCGCGAAGTGGAACTATATGTTCGGCGGGACGAACGGTGTCCCCATCGTCCTACGCGTCGCAGTTGGCCGGCAGTGGGGCAACGGCCCTCAGCACACGCAAGCGCCCTATGCGCTCTTCGGTGCCACGATGGGTCTTAAGGTCGTCATACCGTCAACTCCGAGGATGGCGAAAGGGCTCCTCATTGCCGCGGCGAAAG
>JAKAGD010000047.1 GCA_021817685.1 bacterium | reverse complement strand
GCTCCTCAACCCCCTCCTTTTGCTATTCCCCGCTGCCCTTGATGTCTTTCGTCTGGAGCGGACTTTCTATGCCGGGCGACCATTTTGCGTCGATCGCGCCGAATTTTTTCTCATACTCCTCTACCTGGTGCGACAGGCTCTGTACGAGGCGCTTCATGTGCTCGGGCGTGAGCGCGTACGCCTGTGCCGTTTCCCCGACGCTCATTATCATCACGAAATTTTCCGCCGAATGTCCGGCGAGCACGTTCTCGCAGAATTGTTTGGGTATTTTGTTGAAGTCCATGTGCACACTATATGCTTGCGCCAGCCATAAGTCCAAAAACAAGACGCCACCCGTAATTTCTACGAATGGCGTCAGCCGTCTTTCTTGCCCTTTCTCATCCGGGGCATTGAAAGGTCCCAGATACCGCGCTTTCCGTAATTCGCCGAGGGCAGTTTCCCGCCGCACAGTTTGTATACGGGACAGCGCAGGTGGATGTCCGCCGTTTGCGAACAGCGCACGCACAACGTACTGCCGAGCGTGTACGACGCCTGAGCGACGGCGAGCGGCCGCCATCCGTTGTCCGCGCACATCCGCCACAACCGCGGACGCGCTTCCTCGGCCAACCAGTTGCACCTGATGATGCCGCGGCCGGAAACGCCGCCGGTGATTATCAGAAGCCGCTGGAAGTGCACGTCGACCGGGAATGCGCCGGCGACGGTCCCCAGAATCCCGGCGTCTTTCAGGTAGAGCGCGAGCAGAGAGAGCAGTTTCGGTCCGTACCCGAGCAGTTGGTCGGTGCCGGTCTGCCTCTTGAGCTCTTTTTTGAGCGCCAGCGTCAGGTCGATGCTTCCTTCGGAGAAAATCGAGCGCGGGTCGCCGCCGAACAGCTCGTAGAGCGCCCGCAAACACGGCACCCAACGTTTCGCCGTCTCGACGGGAAGTCCGACTCTCTCCCGTATGAGCACCCGCGCCACGTCTTGCCAGGAAGTCTTGAGCGCTTCGCGGCGGTACAGCCATGGCTGATTCCTCCACAGCCGCGCATGGTCGCGATAGACATCCTCGGTTTTCTGCAGGCGATCGCCGAGCAGAGAAAAGAAGAGCCAGATCGCGAGTTCATCCGAACCGCGGATGATATCGGCAGGCTGGTGCTTTTCATGAGCGGCCTTGCCCGCGTTGTTCCGTGCAGCCTTGCCCAGCGGTGATTTAGCGAGGGTGCGGAGCACGTGCCGGATGCGTCTCCAGCGGAAAGTAGTATCGGTAGTGTCCAAAGACCGCCTCCTTCTAGTATGGAATTGTCCCAACCCTAGCAGAAGCGCGTGTTTGCCGCTAGGCGCCTACGGAGTTGCCCCGGTGATGAGCCCAAAGATCCAAAGGACCAGGTTGAAGAACGGCCCGGCAAAGACGTAGGAGAAGACGAACAGGAACAAGAGGAGCGACATTGCGCCGGCGTTCCGGAGTTGCTGCTCCATTTTGAGCAGGCCGGAGGAGAGGTGCCACGGGAGCGCGCTCCTAAGCGCAGTGAATCCGTCGAGCGGGGGGAACGGGATGAGATTGAAAAGGCCGAGGAAGAGATTGATGAAGGCGATGGTCGCCGCGAACGAAAGTGCGGCGGCATCAAGTCCGAACGCAGTGCTGTAACGCACGACGAGGCCGAATATGACGGCCAGGAGGAGGTTCGTCGCACTACCGGCGATGGCGACGAGCGTCTCGCCCCAGCGCTGGTTCCGGAGATTGTACGGGTTATACGGGACCGGCTTCGCCCAGCCGAACATAATGGGCGACTGCGTGAAGACGAGGAGTGCGGGCAGGATGATAGAGCCCATGAGGTCAATGTGCGGGAGCGGGTTGAGCGTGAGCCGTCCTGCGAGCCGGGCGGTGGGGTCGCCGAGCGAATTGGCGGCATAACCGTGCGCCACCTCGTGGGCGATGACGGAAAGGATAAGGACGATAAGCGTGAGCAATGTGGCCATATTTGCTGGTTTGGAAGCTTAATGTTACCATGCGACGACTATGGCACGAGCTTGCGAAATCACCGGAAAGACCACCCAGATCGGCGGGCGGTACTCTAACCGTACCCGCGCGACGCAGTTCAACCCCACCGGCAAGGTCCGCCGCAAGGCGAATCTCCAGAAGCGCCGCATTTACGTAGCGGAGCTCGGCAAGACCGTCATCGTGGACGTCTCCATGAAGGGCCTCAAGACTATCAAGAAGAACGGCGCCTACGCCGCACTCAAGAAAGCGAAGGCGATTTAATAGGTTCCCCGGGCGAGTACACACCCGCGCAAGCGGGTGTGTTACATTTTAGGGCTATGACTTACACCGCAAAAACATTCAATCTCCCGACACTCACCGGGCTGTCGGCGGAACAAATAAAGGTGCACCTGGGTTTGTATGAGGGCTATGTGAAAAATGTGAATCTTGTTATGGAAACGCTTAAGGGCTACGCGGCCTATGGCGACAAAGCAACCGAAGGCGATAAGTACGCGATTACGGAGTTGCGCCGCCGGTTTGCGTTTGAGTTTGACGGTATGCGCATGCACGAATACTACTTTGAGCAGTTTGAGGGCGAGAAAGGGGGCTCGCCGGAATCGGCGCTCGCAAAGGCAGCCGCGGAGAAATACGGAAGCGGCGAAGACTTCATCAAGCATATTAAAGAAGTCGCGGGGAGCCGCGGTATCGGCTGGGTGGTCGTGTACTATGACCCGCGCGGGAAAACGATTCACACGGTGTTTGTAAATGATCATGAGCTAGGGGTACTCGCCGGACTTCCGGTTCTGCTTGCGCTCGATCTGTGGGAGCACGCATTTATGGTGGACTATGTGCCCGCCGAGAAGAAAAATTATGTGGACGCGTTTTTGGCGAACCTCAACTGGAGCGTCGTGGAAAAGCGTTTTGACGAGGCGATGAAGATAAGCGCCGCATAAGCGGCAAGTACGAGCAGGAACGGAAATCGTTCAATCGTGAATGCCGCATACGGCAGCGCAGAGCTTTTTTCTGCGATAAATATGAAGTAGCGCATCAGGATGAACGCGGGGAATCCCGCGACGGTGGCGACAACCGGTGCGAACATGCCGATAGTCATACCGACGACGCCTGCGGCGGCGGAGAGCGCCATCGAAAGCGGGACGAAGGTGTTCACGAGCAGGTTCGCCGGCAGTGCCACGAGTGAGAAGAGTCCGATGTTGTAGAGGAGAAGCGGCAATACAGAAATCTGTGCGGCTAGGGTTGTTGCAATGGTGTTGCGCCAGAACGGCCGCAGGCGCATAAGGCGCGCCTCAATAATCGGCGAGAGCCAGATGATGCCCGCTGTCGCCGCGACCGAGAGTCCGAAACCGGGGTCAAAGCAGAGATAGAGCGGATTCCAAATGAGCATCAGGAGTACGGCGAAGAGAAGCGCGCGACTCGCGGCGTAGGAACGCCCGGTCGCGCGCGCAAAGAGCGCGATGATCGCCATAATCGCAGCGCGCACGGCGGTGGAAGAGATGCCGGCGATGCCGACGAAGAGGAGGAGCGCCGCGCCGCCCGCGAAGAAGCGGAGACGGCGCGGGATGAGGAGGATGGCGAGGAGCGCCATCACCCACTCCGCCACTATCATCACGTTGTAGCCGGAGAGCACGATGATTTGCACGAGCCCCGAGCGCGTGAACGCGTCTTGGAGCGCAGTGCCGAGCCCTTGCTTCCCTCCTATCACGATGCCGCCCGCAAGCGCGGCGTCCGGCATCGGCAGTGCGCGGTTCAGTCCGTCCAGAAACGCATGCTTCACGCGTGCGAGCGCGGCGGGCACGGAATACCACGGCGCCGGTTCCCGCACATACATCGTGCCGAACTGGATGAGGAAGCGGATGTTGCGCGCCTGCAGGTATTTGTCGTAGCGGAACGTGCGGCCGCCGTCCGTTTCAAACGCTTGCGGCAAGGAGAGCGTGCCGTACACGCGCACGCGGTCGCCCACGCGCACATCGGCGGTGAGCGGCATCACGGCGAGCATTCCGACACCCTGCACTTCAATCGCGATGCGCTGATTCTTCTCGCGTATGTCGGGGTCGCCCACGACCACCGCATCGTAGGAGACGCGGTGGCGCAGGTCGCGGGTAAACGCTTCCGGCGCGGGCGTGTCTGCAATCGACGAGCGCACCATCCCGAACGCGATGCACAGCAAGAAAACCGCGCCAAGCGAGTACGCAAGGCGCGGCTTCCAAAACGCCGCGGCGCCAAGAAGCGCCGCGAGTATCAAAACAAATGCCACCGGTTCCCAACTGAAATAAAAAAGCGAGCGGAGAAGCACCCCGCTCGCAAATCCCGAAACGATGGCGAAAATCGCGCGCATACGAACATCGTATCAAGTCGCAAGAGACCTTGGGCGCCTCTTCAGGCGCCCGGGATGCTTTTGGATAATTGGTGTATTCTCTTTCAATGGCATCGTTTATCGAGAAGGCAGAGAGCTTGCTTAAAACCGCCGCAGAATTGGCGGTACTCCAGGGCAGCACAGACGAAGCAAAGATCTTAAAGGAAGCAAAATCAAGCCTCATTGAAACAGGCTACGACAACTGGAACGGTGGAATCACTTACTTCACCCTGGCGCTTGAGGTTCCGCTAAAGATTTTTTCAAAAATTGAGAAATCAAGGGAGGGGTTTGAAAGAGCTATAAAAGACCGAATGAATAGCATCACTCGCACCGATGCGGCAAATGCAATTTCAGAGGTGATAATCACGCCAGTTTTGTTGAGTGATGATGAGAACGAAGGCGAAACGGAGAAGAGCCTTGATACGATCGTGCCCTCATTTTGGGAGCCAAACTATTTCCGTCTATTTATTAGTCACTCATCTATTGTTAAAGAAGGAGCCCACGCAATAAAAGAGGCTCTCGCTCATTATCAGGTCGCAGCATTTGTTGCGCATGACGATATTGAGCCAAGCTTTGAGTGGCAGAATGAAATAGAAAACGCACTACGAACAATGGATGCGCTTGTTGCGATCATTACCCCAGAGTTCAGCACAAGCAAGTGGTGTGACCAAGAAGTCGGTTACGCTTTGGGAAGAGGGAAATTTGTAATCCCTCTCACGACAGATTCATCTCCCTACGGATTCCTCGCAAAGATTCAGGGGATGAAGATAAAAGGACTGAAAGCAACTGAGGTAGCTAAAAAGATTTCAGAAGCATTAATTCAGAACCCTGCTACACGTCCAAGGATGACTGAGACGCTTGTTGAAAGTCTTGTGAACTCAGGCAGTTGGGAGACCTCCCGCATCATCATGGGTCATCTTGAAAAAGTTCCTGATTTATCATCATCGCAAATCGCCAGACTACTCACAGCAGCAGATGAGAATTCTCAAGTCAAGAATGCTTTTATGGGAAGTTCCACAGTTCCCGAAAAAATCCGCGCTCTAGCCAAGCGCGTTTCTCCGTAAATCTCCACTTACGATTCCCTGCATTTCTCTAGGGATTTAGAATTTGTTATCCATCGCCTCGTTCGCAAGGGCGTCGGCGTCGGAGTTTTCTTCGCGGAAGACATGCGTGAAAGCGACGGTGCCGAACGCGCCCGCCACTTGCGCGAGCCGCGCCTGCTGTTCTTTGAGTACGGGATGACGCACCTTGTATTCCTTTTTCATCTGCTTGACCACCAGCTCGCTGTCCATTTTCACCGTCACATCCGCGAGCTCGCGCTCGGCGGAGGGGACGAGCTTCAGCAATTCTTCAAAGGCCAGGATGACCGCTTCATACTCGGCGAAGTTGTTCGTCTGATGCCCCAGGAACTTTGAGACGCTCGCGACGGTACTGCCGAATTCGTCGCGCACCACGGCGCCCGCGCCCGCCGGGCCCGGATTCCCCCGCGCTCCCCCGTCGGCATGGATGGTGAATTTCATTCCGCCTACTATACACCTTCGGCAGATTGAAATATCACGAAATATTGACATATGAAGCTATTCATATTACTATATTTCTCGCTCATAGTTCTCTTGAAAGGATGAAGAAATGAGATCGGAA
>JAKAGD010000046.1 GCA_021817685.1 bacterium | reverse complement strand
CGTCTTGTCGAGCATGCGGTCCTCGCCCGTGTAGAACGGGTGCGACTTGCTGGAAATTTCCACCGCCACATTGGGGTACTCCATCCCTCCGAACCTCGCCGTCTCCCCGGTCTCGATAGTCGAGCCGATGAGGAACTTCGCCCCCGAGGCGAGGTCTTCGAAGACGACGGGCCGGTAGCCCTCCGGGTGGATGTCCTTTTTCATCCCGCCGATGGTAGCACGTCTCTAGAATTCCT
This sequence comes from bacterium, assembly GCA_021817685.1. Taxonomy (GTDB): domain Bacteria; phylum Patescibacteriota; class Minisyncoccia; order Phycocordibacterales; family Phycocordibacteraceae; genus C7867-001. The sequence goes on along the minus strand of JAKAGD010000046.1, from coordinate 5,782 downwards.
GGAAGACCTGGGTCACGTTCACGATCTGCGAGGCGGTAGCGGCCGTGGCGCTCGAATTGTTCGAACAGACGATACCGTAGGTCGTCTGGTTCGTGATGGCATCCGTGGTCGAGCCGGACACGATGCGGTTCGCGTCGGCTTTCAAGTTGTTCTTCCAGGGCGAGCCATTCTTCGTGATGGAGCAGGAGTTCACGTTCGTGGCATTCCAGGAGACCGTGATCGAGCCGCCGGAGGGTACGCGCTGGGGACTCGCGCTGATGGTTACGTTCGGCTGAAGCACGGTCACGGTCGCGGAAGCGGGAGCGGACGTACCCACGGAATTGAAACACGTAACCTGATATGTCGATGTCTGTGTGAGCGCGCCCGTCGAAGCGGTTCCGGAGGTCTTGCCGCCCGTCGAAAATCCGGTACCGGTGCAGGAGGTTGCGTTCGTCGAGGACCACGAGAGCGTCGAGGACTGGCCGCTGTCAATCGTGCTCGGGGACGCGGTGAGCGAGGCGGTCGGCGGAGGAAGCGCATGGATTACCGCGATGTTGTCGAATGCGTGACCGCCGGGACCGGATACCTCATAGGTCACGGTGTAGGTACATCCCGCCTGCGACGTGGGCGCCGTATAGGGCCCTGCGCTACCGTTTGCGGTATCCGCTATCCAGGGAATGTTCGTGGTCTGATTACCGGTCGCGCCGGCCGCCTGTGCGCAGGCGACGCTGTTCGTCGAGTATACCGAGCTGAAGCTTGTTCCGTTCGTCGAGTTCCACGCGAAGCTGTAGGCATCGCCCGGATTTACCGTGAGGTTATGGACGCCGTTCACGGTGAGCGAAGCGGTCGGTGGTGACGCGGGTGACACGTATACAGAACAATCTTCCGTCGCCGAGCCGTAAACAGGGTTGCAGGTCTCAAGACCGCAATAGGCAGCATCACTATCGGAGTAGTAAATCTGGAGTTCCGCATATTGCCATCCGGGGGACGAATAGGTTTGTTGTGCCGAAACAGGGCAAGATATTCCAGTGAAGGCGCCGCAAGATGCGTTCAGGTTCATGCCCATAACATTCGGACTGGTCCCGAGATACCAAGCCTCTTGAACGTAGGGGTTAGGACCACCTAATTGGAACTGGGCTACATCAGCGGATGATTCGTTCCAGGTGACCGTTTGGCCTACCGTCGGATTGGAAGGCGTCGCCGTGCAGGGGGCCACGCTCGATGCGCAGGCCGGGAATACGCGCCCTGCGCCGAGCTGTTCCGACCATTGCGACGCATTTCCCGCGTTCGCGGCGACGTTCGTATACGCGGCGCGGGAGCCGAGGAGAACGAAACCAACGGCGCCGGCGAGCACGAGACCCAGAACGCTATAGAGCGCAACCCTGCGCGCGCGGGCGGTTCTCATACCAAAAGTATATCGGCGGCGGTGGCTTGCGAGGAGCGTTATCAACACCGGTCATTTGCCGAGCGCTTGGTATGCCGTGGCAAGGTTTTCGAGTATCCCGCTTTTGAAAGCGTCGAATCCGCCTGCGGCGGATGCGGGGTCATTCCCCGGATATGCCCTCTGCCAGTCGGCGTCCGTAAGAAGCGCGGCGGACGCCTGCGCCTTTTTGAAGGATGCGAGCGCCGCCTGCGGCTTCCCGAGGTTCAGTTGCGCGACGCCGAGCGAGTTCCAGAGCCAGGGATTCGCGTCTCCGCCGTCGGCATTCTTTATGCCGTCCGCAAGGACGGACGCGGCATCGGCGTATTTCTTTTCCTTAGCCAATACATATGCGAGGTCATTGTATCCCGCCCACTCGAGAGGCGCCCAGGCGACGAATGCGCGGAAGTCGCCTTCCGAGCGGGCGAGATCGCCGTCGGCCCCGCGGTACGCGTAGACGAGGCCGCGGATGTAGAGCGGACGCTTATTGCCAGGATAAAGAGCAAGCTCCGCATCCAGGTTTCGGAGCGCGGGATCAAAGTCGCCATTCACGAACTCGATCCGCGCGAGGGTATAATGCGCTAATGGAAGCGAAGGAGCGATGGAAATCGCCTTCTTGAGCGCGCGCTCGGCGAGCGCGAGGTCGTAGGGATGGGCGGCCCCCGGCATCCCCTGGTTGCCGAAATAATAGGTGCCGATGACGTACGCGAGGTTCGCGTCGCTGCGGTCGAGCGCGAGCGCGACGGGACCGGCGCGATACGCGTTCCACGCGTACCGCGCCGCCGCTGTCGAGAGCGGCGCAAATCCACCCGTAACGGCCGCGAGGCCGATGAGAAGGGCGACGCCGGCAGCGAACGGGCGGGCAGCGGAAGCCAGCCGCGTTATCGCCAATCGTGCCCGCTTCGGGCGAAGCTGTGCGCCATGAACGGCCATATGCGCTACACTATAGCATCGAGCCGAGTAACGTATGCCCCTGTTCCGCCGCCGAATTACCCCGCGCCTATCATATATCATCTGCAGCGGGCTTCGCACCGGCAGCACCCTCCTGTGCGAAGCGCTGCGGCGTACGGGCATCGCCGGGCGGCCTGCCGAATACTTCAACCCGAATGAGCCGACGGCTTCGTACCGCAGGGAGTACCTCGGCGCGACGATGGATAAGAAGTATCTGCGGAAGGTTGTCGCGATGTCAACAACGCCGAACGGCGTATTTGGAACGAAAGTCCATTTCGAGCAGCTACCGGTGCTCGTGTCAAAAATCGATGCGGAAGGGGGCCGCCCCAGCGCGCCTGTTGCCAGGATACTTGAAGCTCGTTTCCCGAACCTCCATTACTTATGGCTGCGACGCAAGAACGACGTGCGGCAAGCGATTTCCCTCTACCGCGCCGTGAAAACAAGGGTGTGGTGGGAATTCCCCGGCGGCTACCCGCCGATGTACCGGCAAGCCGAAGAGCCGGGCGGCGACGGCGCGTTCAATTTCGATGAGATAGTGCGTCACCTCTCGTTCGTACGGGAAAATACCGCCCGTTGGGAAGAATTCTTCGCACGAAATGGCATTACGCCTCTGGAAATCACCTACGAAGCGCTCGACGCGAACTATGAGGAGACGGTCAGTCGCGTGCTGTACTTCCTCGGGCTGCCCGTCTCGACGCCCATTCCGCCGCGGAACACAAAGCGGCAGGCGGATATCCTCACGGACGAATGGGAGAAGGAATTCCTTCGCCTTGCACGGCTTGCACGGTTGCAAGGAGAAGAGTTCGAATGAGAGAGGTGGCGTTCTAGGTATTCTCCTACGCGCCGGGGCATGTGAGCGACTCCGCGACCGCGAGCGACAGGCTGTTCGTCGAGGCCGGCACGCTCGTTCCCTCGACGGGGAGCCCGTCAAGCGCCCACTGCTGCAAACCCCCCGTGAGGTGAAGCAGGTTGAGGAAGCCCATGTCTTCGAGATATCCATAGGCGATGGCCGCGAGTCGGCCGGTCGTGCACGTGAGCACGATTTGCTTCCCGCTTCGTGGGAGCTGGTACTGCATTGAAGTCAAATCCTCGATGGGTATGTTAATGGCTCCCTTTGGATGCGCGGCCGCATATTCATTTGGAGTACGAACATCGATGAAAAGATATTGATCTGGATGGGCAGTGTTCTCCTTGTAGAAGGCCATTGGATCGACTTCATGCATTGTTGGGGGGACAAGATTCAGGTGCTTGAGCGGTGTAAGGTAGATGAGAAGCGTCGTCGCAATAGCTGCGATGAAGATACCAGCGAAGAAACTCGGAAGATCATTGAAAATGGTGCGCATAACAATGGCTATTGTGTTGATAATGTTCAACTATACCACGAATTTTTGAATCACGACGTAATGCTGTGCATAAAGTATTCGATTGCTGCCTCGATCTGAGCCGGATAATTACCAGTGACAAGAATGGAACGGTTATCGTGACGGATGAGAATGCTCGGCGCCTGCGTTGCGCCCGCAATGGAACCTTCCAAGCGGTCGCGGTCGACGGCAGCTTTCTCACTTCCGGTGTCGAGACACCGGTTGAAGGCACGGTTATCGAGACCGATGGCCTGCGCCGTGTCGGTGAGGATGGATGGCGGATACGTCTCGTCCGGCCGCATCGCCGCGTACAGCCGGTCGACAAACGCGAAATACGCCGCATTCCCGCCCTCGGCGTACGCACATTCGGCCGCTTGTGCGGCAGGATACGCAAAGGGGTGGCTCGCGAGCGGGAATTCGCGGTAGATGACAAGGACGTCGGCGCCGTGGGCGGCGAGGATGCGTGGAAGGGTGATGGTGTGGAACCACTTGCAGTACGCGCAATCGAGGTCCATATAGACGAATAACTGTACAGGCGCGTCCGGACTCCCGATAGTGTGCGCATCGGAACCGATGATTGGAAATTCCGGTCCAGCTATTGGTGTCCGTGTCGGACCGCGTAAGACAGAGAAGCCGGCACCAAAGGTGAGAAAGGAAACGAGTCCGACGAAGAATATCGTACGCGCCCAAGAACGTATGGGCCGTCGCGCGGGTGACATATCCATCGGGGGAAGTAGGGTGCGTCTGCTAGAAATCGGAGGAGGTCCAACCGAGCGAGACAAGGAGCGTTCTGAAGCCGGGATCAAGACGCGCCATATCCGCGAGTCCTTTCTTTATCATACCGTTATGGAGTCGCGCTTCCTTGAAGAAGGATTGCACGGGATACTTTTGATAGCCAGCCGTCGTGTAGAGCGGTTTCAGGATAGTTTGGACATCATTTGCTCGCGATTGCCCATATGTTTGGGTCAAAAAGAGCGCGTAATAATAGCGCGCATATCCGTCAGTTCCAGGAGCGAAGCCGAAGCTGTTATACATTGCGAGCGCATTTCGATACGCAGCTTCAGCTGTATCGGCAGATTCGAGATGGACGGATGAGAGTTGTCCGAGTATGACTGCTTCGCGCATAAGCGCATTGGGAATGTCGCCGTTTGCATTTGGATCATATCTGATGCGTCGTATGTCTGCGTTAGCCTTTTGCAGGCCTTGATTTATGACGGCAAGATCAGCCGCCACCTCGGGGGAACTCGTGGAAATATTGCCTAGTCGCGCGAGGTGCGCCGCATACCAAGCGGCAACGCGCAGTTCTGGCAGCGCGAGGGGATAGAATGATATGGCATACTCGTTTAGGCGTCGATAAGAAAGTGCGGTACTTGTAGCAATATAAAATGATGCGTAAGGATCCCCTTTAAAAATTTCCGTCGTGAGCGACGGAATGAGAGCAGCGTAGTAGAGCTCGCTCATCGCACTCACGGCGTACGCACGCAAAATATTAATATTCGAACCGTCGGCGGCAATTTTTTTATAAAGCTTAATGGCGCCGGCGGGGTCGCCGTTCAAAGCGGTCGCCGCCGCAATTTTATATAAAATCTGCCCCTTGCTGACTGTTGAGGTTGCAGATGCAAGTGCGACATTGTAGCTTGCTATAGCGTCTGCATAATCGCCGGCCTTGAGGAGGCTCTGCGCACGAACGAAATCGGCGTTCGTTTTCATAAGGAACGCGGATGGCGTGTTCGTAACCGCATTATTTATGGCAACGTTTGACGTTAATGTCTGCATGCGATAATACCAAATGCCGAAACCAATGAGCACAATGGCAACGAGAGCACTTACCAACCACGCGGCAATACTTTTATTTGTTTCCATTTTTAATAACCGCTACCGCCGCTAGCTACCACAGCTACCGGCACCGGCACTATCGCAAGAACAACAATCACCGACGCTACTGGAACTGGAGGGAGTATCGGCATGAGCCGTGTTCGGGGTAAAGACGTCAATAGACGAGCTTTGGTTTGAGCCGTTCGTGCCCCACAACTTCGGAATAGCGACAAAGAAAAGCGTGATGAATCCAAAA
>JAKAGD010000045.1 GCA_021817685.1 bacterium | reverse complement strand
ATTGCCGAATTTCATCGAGAATTCCGGGTCGATAGCCAGGTGCACCTGCGGCATCTTGAGATAGCGCTCTAGGAGCGGGAGCTCGTGTTCGAGCGTGCTCTGCCCCACCTGCACGTCGAGGATGACGATGCCGTGCGCTTTTTCCGCAAGCTCAAGCGCGTAGTCTATCTGCTCGTCCGGCATCCGCAGGATGTACTTCCCTTCTTTGCCGGCAGTCGCCTGCGCCACGACGGCAATGTACTGAATAGCGGGGATGACCGGCGTTGAAGGATCCGCGGCAGACCAAGCGGCCGTCGTCGAGGCGAGCATTGCGAGCAGCTGGTCCTCCGGATACTCGCCGAGCACGCCCATCTGCCTCGAGTAAAAATTGCCGTAATACGCGACGATGCGATTGAACGGCAGGAGCGCGCCATACTCCGGGTAAACGGTCGGAACCGGCCACGGGCGGCCGGGCACGGACACGCTCGTCGTCGCGGTCGAAAACGGGAGCGCGGCGAGCGTTGAAGTCGCCGCGCGCGCGGTCGTGGTCGCGCTTGCGGGCGTTGACGATGCGGTCGAACTGGCCGCCGCCGGGTAGCGGTAGTGCGCGAGCGCGAGCATACGAGCATTGTAGGCAGCCGTGTCCAGGGTTGGGAGCGGGATGACTTTCTCTGAACTGCCGGCGGCATCGGAGCGATATTCCGTGGGGAACGGATTTGCAACGGCGACCGCCGCGACGAACACGAGCGCGGCGGCGGCGAAGCCGGAGTGGCGCAGCGTCGTGGAAGACACGCGTCCCTTGAGCGATGCGAGCGTGCGTGCGCGATGGAGCAGCGACATAACACTCACAGTGTAGCCGAGAGCCGCTTTCTCTGCACGACGTCAGGGGAATCGCCGCGCGAACATCTCGGTCGTCGTCGGCACGTTCAGAGCCCCGAGCGCATAAATGTGCGCAAGGTCCTGGTATTTCATCAGGTAGTCGCCGCGCGCGGAAACAAAACCAGCTTTTTCAAGAAGCGCCGTGGTCGTGGCGTCGAATTGGCCGAACGGATACGCAAATTCGGTCACGGGCACGCCGAGCTCTTCTTCAAGTGTGCGTTTGCTGCCCCAGATCTCGTCCCACAGGCGCGCCGGATCGGTGATGCGCGTCAAAAACGGATGCGAGCGCGTGTGGTCGCCCACGGTCATCCCGGCAGTAAGCATTGCCCGCAGGTCGTCCCAGGACAAGAAGCCGCGGTGGTTGACGGCATTCGTAAACACGAAAAACGTCGCTGTGTATCCGTGCTTCACGAGGATGGGAAACGCGTAGCGGTACTGATCGCTCCACCCGTCGTCGAACGTGATGACGATCGGTTTCGGCGGGAGCGGCGCGCCTTCCCGCAAGTGCGCATCGAGGTCGGCGAAGCGGATCACGTGATAGCCGGCTGCGGCCAGGTGCGTGAGCTGTTCGTCGAAGTGCTCCGGCGTAACGGCAAGCTTGCGAACGCCCTCGCTGTCGGTCGGCAGACTCGGCCGGACAATGTGATACACGAGGATGGGCACGGCCGCCAGCGTGCTCGTGGCGCTTCCGCGGGCCGCCGGTGCAGCGCTTGAAATCCCAGGCGTCGTTGACGCCTGCTGCGTAATTTCCGCATAGGCAGCCGCATCCACTCCCGCAAGACTATCGCGGTTTTCGTATCCGCTGCGCGCGTGGATCCACGCGAACGATACGCCGCCCACGAAGGCGGCTAGACCGAGCACAAGGAGAAAGCGCGGCGCCATAGATATCCCGAGTATACCCGAAACCGGCATTCTGTTACACTGGATAACGAAATGACTACGCTCATCGTCTTTCTCGCGAAATACCTCGTCGCCTTCCCGGTCGCCCTTGCGGCCGGGTTTGCCGCGTTCTCGAAGCGCCGCCGCGAATTCGTTATCTACGCGGTCATAACCGGCGTTCTCGCGCTCGCGCTCGCCCAGATCGCGAGCTCGCTCTACTACGACCCGCGCCCGTTCGTCGTGCTCAATATCCCTCCGCTCGTAGCGCACGCGCCGGATAACGGCTTCCCTTCCGACCATATGCTCCTCTCAAGCACGCTCGCGGCCGCCGTGACACCTTTTTCGACCCCGCTTGCGGTCGCGATGTGGATCCTCGCCTTTTTCGTGGGCGTCGGGCGCGTGCTCTCGCTTGTCCACCACCCGCTCGACATCGTCGGTTCATTCATCATCGCCGTTTCGAGCGCTTGGCTCGTGTGGCGCTTCCGCCCCCGCCGCCTGATGCCGTAAAAATAAATTCCCCGGCAGGCAAGCCTGCCGGGGTTCTGAAGCGCTCCCACGTGAGCGCTGCCAGTGCGCGCGGATGCCCCCTGAACTCATTTCAGTATAAATACGCGCTTCCCGTGAGCAAGATGCCCGGTGTCGATAACTATCTCAATACGCGAATCCCGCGAGGTGTCACCTCGCGGGCATATATAGCGACCCAATAACTTCTGCAGTGATGACGGCGGCCTGCATCGCGAGTACAATGCCGGTATGAGGCGAGCTGGCATTGTCGTACTCATCATCGCGATAATCGGAGCCGCGACGATATGGCTTCTGCGCGGGCCCATCACACCCGCGCCCGCAATTACCATTACCTCTCCCGCCGCGGGCGACGTGTGGCAATCGGGAGAGACGCGCACGATTTCTTGGACGACGCAGGGTGTGCCCGGTAGCGACAAGATTTCCATCACGCTTCGCCGCATTCCCCCGCCGCCGCTCCAGACGGAAGGACAGGAGTTTGATCCGATCGTGTTCACAGACCTGCCGAACACCGGCTCGACCACGTGGAAGATATCCTCCCAGTACCCCGGCGGTACCTACGTCCTCGGCATCTCCGCCTACGAGGCGGTACCCGTCACAAATCCCATTTCGGCCGAGAGCGCGCAATTTACGATTACCCATCCGAAAATTGCTATCGACCTCTATCCCATCTACGACGGCGTGAACTGGAACAAAACGACGGCCGAGGAGTTCACCATCGGCACCACGACGTATTCGGGCGCGAGTATGATTTCAGAAACCGTAGACGCCGGTATGAATCCGGGCGCGGTCTTTACGCCGTTTGAGCAGTACTACGCCAAACTCCTCAAGGAGCGCGGCTGGCACGTTGCAAACGACCTCGCCGCAGGCGGGCACGTGGGCGGGCAGACCGGGTACCGAAACGGATCGGGCGTCATACTCACCGGCTTCCACATTGACTACCAAAACAAGCCGGCAAATGCGCCCTCGGAGTGCCCCTGCACCGTCTCCCTCTCGCTCTTCTCAAACGTAACCAACTAGGCTGGCTCCGGACCTATCTCAAGCTGGCTGGCCTCCTCGGTCTCGGATAATTCTCCACCAAGCACCCATTGGGTTTCTCGAGGGCTTTTTATTTCCAAAAACGACGCACCTCGGAATGTTGAGAATCTAGAGAGATTCTACGTCTATTGGCGGCGGTAATAATTTTGAAATATGGTTAACAAGACCTACCGCGCCCTTTTTGTCCGCCAGAATATGCTTATCACCAATCCTGATCATGCCGCCATACATCTCACCCTTTAACCCCCTTCGAACAGCGTCTTTTAAGGCATCTAGGAAAATGTTAACTTGGCGTATTTGTTGTTTAAGCTTCTCTTCCGTCAAAAGACCTGCGAATTTGTTCGGATGTTCTTTGTGAAGCCCTCCGTCGAGAGACATGGATATTCCCCAGGACATTTCATGCAAATGGACTACTTGGCTCCTTATACTTGCCAAGCCAACGACTAGATTTTTCAACTCAAGGTACTCGCCATATGGCAAGTCGCTACAGAAGTGGTCGAAAATAAATTGAATTTTTCCCGATAAATATAGATGTTTTTCGGCATACTCCTTTGCAATATCGTCCCGCATGGAATATCGACATAGGTTCTCCATAAAATAATCAACTGCGGATTCAGCATACATATGCAGGAAAAAGTACGTAAGCGCTATATCCAACGCGTACAAGCGCTCAAGAGACTTCTCTTTCTTTTTATGCTTTATGATTTCGAGTTGTTCTGTGAGCTTGTCGCGCCAAAATCCAACTGAACTTTGCGAGAGTTTCCCACTGAATTCTTTTTGCTGCATAAGACGATTATCTCTCAAAGCTCGAATCTATGAAACCCAGACTCCGAATCTACATTGAGCTAGCCAGCTTATTCATCAACTTCTCTAATGTCCTTCCTAGGTCCGTACTCTCGAGGAAACATGTGCTTCCGCTTCGGAACGACGGCGACATTAAGATCTGAGTCTATTTTCAAATGCTCTTGCGCCATTGCATTCCTAGTTGAAGTTGCATCCGTTACAATATCAGCAGGCTTTATCATGCCGATCCTTCTTTTGACCTGCCTATGTTCCAGTTTGACAATCTTTTCAGCGACAGAGTCCCTAATCTTTTCAAAACGGTCTAAGTATCTTGGTAACTCTTTGTATTCTAAGTCCGATATAAAATACCGGTGAACGGCCTTATTTCGGAACTCATAAATAATAGATAGTTCTGCAAACTGTCTCTTAGAAATAAATTTCTCATCCAGAGCGAGTTGATGAATCTTTCTCTCGCTGAGATATGTTTTTCCGTGTTGGAATACAAGATTTCTGTCGTAATCAGCGGTCTTCTCCCGAAGTTGTCTCGATAGAATAATTCCGTATCTTAGGTGTGCATCAATTGTCGAGGCGTATAGCACTAACCCCTCCAAAAAACTCTCTGCATCTTTTGCTCTAGAAAGTAGACCGTATGTGGCCAGAAATGTGCGGAGGAAGTTCCGGAGAGGATCCTGTTTTATCTCGTCCTTCAAGTCCAGCGCCCGAATCTTTGGATAAATTATTGCAGCTTCCTCAAGAGCACCTTTAAACTCTTCTGCCTCTTTTTTAATCTCTGGAGATTGCTCACCTGTGCTGCCTATAGATGTTCCGCCCTTGAAATCGTAGACAGTAAGAATGCCTTTCCCAGTATCGAAAAACCGATGCCAAGTTACCTTGTCATCTATCCACTTGAAATCTTTAAAAAGGTCTTCGTATGGACCAAATATCACCTCGAGCATCTCGAATACCAGAGCTGGTTTAACGACAACTTTCGTGATTAACGAACCTCCTGAGGGAGGAAGCTCCTTGACCACGTTATAGTGTTTGGGAAACCTCTTCGCAAAACGCTTGGTGCGCTCATACATTAAGTGTAATTGTACCTCTTTTGTGGAATCTAAAATGAGCTTTCATAACCGATTCCGATACGGTTCCGACGCTCTTCGAAATCTAAACCTATCTCAAGCTGGCTGGGAGGCTAGGGATCGAACCTAGATTGAGAGATTCAAAGTCTCCCGTCCTACCATTAGACGACCTCCCAATGACTCACAGGACTATCCTAACATTTTTGCTTCAAAGGCTGCTGTCCTACTGCAAGGAGCGAGGCGAAATGGAAATGTCTTCGTTTCCATTTCTGCCGAGCGACGCGGCAGAAAGCCCGCAGGGCTTACCATTAGACGATCTCCCAATGTTTCAAACTCTACCACTACTTTCCTCCTCCGTCAGGAAATAACTCCAAAACCGCCAACTCGAGCGGCAATGCCGGAATCGGCGCGTAGCGGATGCGGTCGGCGGCATTCAGGAATGCGAGCAGCGTAGCGTGATTAATGTAGGACATAGCATGTCCTACATAGGACTCGAGGGAAGAAAATTCGTCCGCGCCGAGCTCGTCCGCGAGTGAGGCGCGGAGTTCCGGGGCGTAGCGGATGAGGAGCGTACTGCGCAGTGCTTCCAGCACGAGCTCCAGAAACAGCTTCATATCTACATCCGCTTTCGCGGCCTTTTCAATGGCTTCCAGCGCCTTGCCGCGCTCGCCTGCGGCGAGCGCGCTTATGAGCGCATTCACCTGCTCGCGGCGCGGAGCGCCGGTGGCCGCTTCCACCTGCTCGCGCGAAATCGACTTCCCCTCCGCGCCCGCAATCACTTTCTGCAACACCGAAAGCGCGTCGCGGTACGAGCCATCGCCGAGCATCGCAACGAGCTCGGCGGCGTCGCTCGCGAGCGCGTACCCTTCCTTCTTCGCGACTCCCGCGACCATCTTGGCGAGCACTGCGCGCGTCGGCTTCTTGAATTCAAATACTTGGCAGCGCGACTGCACCGTCTCCGGCACCTTCGTAAGCTCGGTGGTGGCGAGTAT
>JAKAGD010000044.1 GCA_021817685.1 bacterium | reverse complement strand
GCGGCTCCCGCCGCGCTGCGCGCGGCCGCGAAGCGTCCCCCGGCCGCCGGCGCGCGGCGTAGCGGCCGCCGGTATCGCTTCCGCGACAACGGCTTCTGCCGCAACTTCCGGTGCGGCTGCTTCCTGTATCGTTTCCTGTTCCATCGTTGTCGTCATAAGTATTAAAATGCGAGGCCGCCCTCCCGCGCCGCGTCCGCAAGCGCTTTGACCTGGCCGCCGTAGCGATAGCCGCCGCGATCAAAGACGGCCGCCGCGATACCGAGCGCCTTTGCCTTCTTCGCCATCGCAGAGCCGACCTCCTTCGCCTGCACCGACTGCGGGCCCTTGAACTCGCGGCCGTGCGAGGCGGCGAGGGTCTTCCCCGCGACGTCGTCGATGAGCTGGGCCGAGACGAAGCGGTTGCTGCGGAACACGGCAAGGCGCGGGCGCTCTGCAGTGCCCTTGATCGTCGCACGCACGCGCGCATGGCGGCGGATGCGGAGCTCTCGGTTGCTGGTAGGTTTGTGATTCATACTGGTTTAGACGGCCTTCTTGCCCTGCTTGCGGCGGATGACCTCGCCCTCGTAGCGAATGCCCTTGCCGAGGTACGGCTCCGGCGGCTTGATGCGGCGGATGTTCGCGGCGAACTGTCCGACCGACTCCTTGTTCGCGCTCTCGAGCGTCATCACGTTCTTCTCCACCTTCGCGGTGACGTCCTCCGGAATGGCGAGCGGCACGGTGTGCGAGAAACCGACCGTGAGGACGACGTCCTTCCCTTTCACCTCCATCTTGTAGCCGACGCCGTCGAGGATGAGCTTCTTCACATACGGCGTCTCGACGCCCTGGACCATGTTCTTCACGTGCGATGCATAGGTGCCGATGAGCGCCTTCGCGAGGCGCGAGCTGTCCTTCGGCGTGATGGCGACGCTACCGCTTTCAACCGCGATGTTGACGGAGGGGTGGACGCGCTTGGTCAGCGTGCCCTTGCTGCCCTTTACGGTAAGCACGCCGCTCGCTACCGAGACATCGGCTTTTCCTACTGAAATTGGCTTTTTTGCGAGGCGGGACATACGGAAATGATTACCAGATCTCAAAGAGATTCTCGCCGCCGGCGTTCGTCTTGCGCGCTTCGGCATCCGAGATGATGCCGGCGGACGACGAGATGAGGCGCGCGCCCGTGCCGCCCTTCACGCGATGCGCTTCGGAGGACGAAACATACAGCCGGCGGCCGGGCTTGGAAATGCGCTTCACGCCGCGCAACCGCGGAGTGCCGCGCTCGTCGTACGCAAGGGCGACTACGAGATCCTTCTTCACCTCGCTCTCCCCTTTCGCCTTCGTCTCGACGGAAGCGACGAAACCGAGCTCCCTGAGCTTCTTTGCGATGGTCGCCAAGTGCGCCGAATACGGCACGACTACCTCTTTCTTACCGACCATAGCGGCATTCTGAAGACGGATTATGAAATCGCCGACGCGGTCAGTTACCATGATGCTTTCTTTACGCCCGGGATCTTGCCCTCGCGGGCGAGCTCGCGGAACTGGATGCGGGAAAGGCCGAACGTACGCATATAGCCGCGGGAGCGGCCCGTGATGGCGCAACGGTTCTTGAGGCGGACCGGCGAGGAATTGCGCGGGAGCGCCTGGAGACCAGCAGAGTCACCGGCGGCTTTGAGGGCCGCGCGCTTGACTGCATATTTCGCTACGAGTTTCGTCTTTTTGACGAGCCGGGCGAGCTGGGATTTCTTTGCCATGATAAAAAATAAAGCCCCGAAGAGCGTGGGTGTAGAGTATCAGCGTTTTGCGCCTCCGTCAACGATAAGCGGCATGCCGATATGGCGGAAGAACGCCTCGGCTTCGGCCTTCGACTTGGCCGTCGTGACGATAGTGACTGCAAGGCCGAACACGTCCTTGAGGTCCTCATCCGAGGTCTCCGGGAAGATAGTGTTCTCCTTGATGCCCACGGTCATATTCCCCATATCGTCGATCGCCGTCGCCCGGAGCCCGCGGAAGTCGCGCGTGCGCGGAAGGGCGATGTGGATGAGCTTGTCGAGGAAATCGTACATCCGTGCGCCGCGGAGCGTGACCTGGAGCCCGACCGTGTCGCCCTCGCGCACCTTGAAGGACGCGATGGAAGTCTTCGCGGCGCGCGGCGCCGCTTTCTGCCCCGTGATGCGCGCGAGCCGCTCGCTCGTGAGCTCGATCTGCTTCTTGTCGCGCTTCTTGCCGACGCCGGACGAGACGATGACCTTCAGAATGCGCGGGCCCTGCATCGCGCTCGTGTAGCCGAACGACTCCGCGAGTGCGGCGTAGGAAGTCTGCTGGCGTTGTTTGGTTATAGACATACTTATTTTTCTAGGCGCGTAACGTTTGACGCGTCGATAGCGCGCGGGCGCTCGATGATGCGGCCGACCTGATCCGTGCGGACCTTGAGACTGCGCTTGTAGAGCGCGATGCCCTCCACGACGACCGAGTTCAGCTTCGGGAATGCGCGCAGGACCACGCCGGACTTTCCTTTGTCCTTGCCCGCGATGACCTTTACCTTGTCTCCTTTTTTAATTTTCATACTGAAATGATTAGACGACCTCGGGCGCGAGCGAGACGATGTTGTGCCAGCCGCGCTCGGAGAGCTCGCGCGGTACCGGACCGAAGATGCGGTTCCCTTTCGGACCCATCTCCTTGCCCTGCTTCTCGATAAGCACGACCGCGTTCTCGTCGAAGCGGACGTACGAGCCGTCTTTGCGGCCGAACGGCTTCACCTGGCGCACCACGACCGCGCGGAAGATGTCCTTCTTCTTCACGGCCTTCCGGGGGGCGGCCGTCTGGATGGATACGACGACGACGTCGCCGATCTCGGCGTAGCGGCGCTTGCTTCCGCCGAGCACCTTGAAGATGCGGGCGACCTGGCCGCCGGAATTGTCCGCTACTGTGACGATGGATTGAGGCTGCAACATAGGTTAATCGTTTTCGTTCGCCGCCGAAACGGTCTTCGTCGAATCGATGACGAAGTGCTTCAGCTTGGAAATGGGGCGCGTCGCCACGATGGTGACCGTATCGCCGACTTTCACCGTGTTGCCCGGATTATGGACAAGGTACTTCTTCGAGCGCACGAAATACTTCTTGTATTTCGCGTTCTTCACGTAGCGGTCCACTTTGACCGTAGCCGTGTCCTTCATCGCCGTTTTCACGACGATGCCGACGAACGACTGGGGGCGAATAGTTTTTTGTTCCATACAATTATTGGGCGGCCTTCAAGACGCGGGCGTGCTGCTCGGTAAGTACGCGCGCGATCTTCGTGCGGAGCTTCCCTTTCGCGTTCGTGTCCTTGGCGCGCGCGCCGGCGGACGAAAAACGCTCCGTGCGCAGTTCATTGCGCGTATCAACGAGAAGCTTTGCGAGCTCCTGATCGGTCTTGGTCGTCATGCTTTCTTTTTTTGTCATACAAGTAGGAAAATAGCAATGTTAGCGGGTGACGATGGTCGTCTTCACCGGGAGCTTCATGCCGGCCTGGCGCATGTGCGCGCGAGCGACCTTCTCGTCCACGCCGTCCATCTCAAAGAGGATGCGTCCGGGGCGCACCTGGAAGACGTAGTGCTTCGGATCGCCCTTGCCGCTACCCATGCCCACTTCCGCCGGCTTGGCCGTCACCGGACGGTCCGGGAAAATGCGGATCCAGAGCTTGCCGGTCTTCGCGGTCGCGCGCGTAAGCACTTTGCGCGCCGCTTCGATCTGATTGCTGGTCACGCGGGCATTCGTGAGCGCCTTCAGCCCGAAGGAGCCGAACGCGACCGTCACGCCGCGCGTGTCGGGGCGGTTGAGATTCTTCTGCGACAGACGCTGGGTCTGCCACTTGCGGTGCTTAACTTTTTTGGGAAACAACATACGAAAATATTAGCCGCGGGGCGCGTTTTCCGAGGACGGCATACGGACCGGCGCCTTCTTGTCCTGGTACACGTTGCCGCGATAGATCCACACCTTGATGCCGATGACGCCGTACGGCAGATACGCCTGCTCGTGCGCAAAATCAATGTCGGCGCGGAAGGTCTGGAGCGGAATGCGGCCCTTCTTGAGCTCCTCCTTGCGGCTCATCTCCGCGCCGCCCAAGCGGCCGGAAAGCGCGATGCGCACGCCCTCGACCTCGCGGACGGCGATGACCTTCTCGATCGTCGACTTGAGCACGCGGCGGAACGGCATGCGCTTCTCGAGCCCCTCGGCGATCATGTAGGCGACGACCGCCGCGTCCGTCTCCGGCTGGCGTATCTCATTGATGTCGAACTTCACCTGCTTGCCGGCGGGGAGCGCGTTCGGAGCGACCTTGCGGACGACTTCCGTGAGTTCCGCGCGGAGCTTGGTCGCGTTCTCGCCGGAGCGGCCGATGACGAGTCCCGGGCGGGCGGTCGAAAGGATGACGCGCAGTTCGCCCGCGGAGCGTTCGATGTCGATGCCTGAAGTGTATGTGCCGCGCAGGCGCTTCGTCAGGAAACGGCGCAGCGTCTCGTCCACCTTGATGTTCTCGCGGTAGCTCTTCTTATCCGCGGCGAACCAGCGGCTCTTCCAGTCCCGGATGATGCCGAGGCGGTGTGCGTAAGGATGTACGGTGTGTGTCATATCAAAATTAGGCAAGCGTCACCTTAACCTGGGACTTGCGGCGGCGGATGGCCGAAGCGCGGCCGAAGGCGCGCGGCATGTATTTCTTCAGCATGCCGGCGCTCTCAACGGTGATGGATTGCACCTTGAGCTTTTCCACGTCCTCCCCCTGCCCCTTCGCGTTCGCGACCGCGCTCTTGATGAGCTTGGCGATCGGTTCGGCGGCGCGGCGCGGCAGGAATTCAAGCGCGACGAGCGCGTCCTTCACTTTCTTGCCCTTCACCAGGTCCGTCACAAGGCGGACTTTGCGCGGGGTCTGGTTATAGCTCTTGAGGTGTGCAGTTGCCATACCTTATTTCTTAGCGGGCGCGGCTGCCGCGGGCTCCTTAGCGGCCTTCGCGGACGCTATTTCCGCCTGCTGCTTCTTGGCCTCCATCTCCTTCTGCATCTTGCCGCCGTGGCGCAGGAACTTCTTGGTCGGCGAGAATTCGCCCAAGCGGTGCCCCACCATCTCCTCGGAGACCGTGAATTCGATGTGCGACTTGCCGTTATGGACGCCGAACGTGAATCCGACCATTTCCGGGCTTATCTGGCTGCGGCGCGCCCACGTCTTAATAACCCCGGCGGAAGCCGGTTTCTTATCAATGAGCTTCTTGAGGAGTTTTGCGTCCACAAAAGGCCCTTTTTTGAGTGAGCGAGACATACAGTGAATGAAAAGCCCGCGCAAGCGCGAGATAACCCAAAGATACAGGAAGGTGATTCTGAAGTCAAACTACCGTTCCAAAACACCCTCATAAATCCTAGCCCGTTTCAGAACCTTGACATATCGTGTATATATCGCAGTTTATAAAAACTGCTCCAAAACCCTTTCGTTTGGTACACTGAGGACCATGCAGAAAAACAATTTCGTTGGTTTCGCCGCCCTCCTTGTCGTTCTCGCGGGGGCGGTTCTCTACGCCGCATTCCGGCCCGCGCCGGCAAAGGCGCCCGACGCCGCGGCCCTTCCCCTGCCGGCGGGAGATTTCGCCGAGCATGCCCCGTACTACGACATCACCGCCAATTATGCGACGAGCACGCCGCTTCGCGGCAACGCGAACGCCGCGGCCATCGCGCTCATGCAGAATTTCGTCGCTGATACCATCACGCAGTTCAAGACCGACGGCAATTTCAGCAACCTCACGCCGCAGGACATCAAGATGATGGGCTTTGACCAGGGACGCGAAGAAAAACTGAACATCGTGTACCTGGTTTTCTCCTCGCCGCGCACCATTTCCTATGTGTTCACGACCTACCTGGATACGCTCGGCGCGCACGGCAACCTGTTCTTCCATACGTTCACCTTCAATACCGCAACCGGCGCGCCGGTCGCGCTCGCCGATCTGTTCCTGCCGGGCTCGGATTACCTCGGCACGCTCTCCACGCTTGCCCGCGCAAAGTTGCCGGCCGTTATCGGACCGGACGCGACGGACGCCCGCATGCTGAATGCCGGTACCGTACCGGAAGATAAGAGTTTCTCGGCCTTCTTCATCGATAACGGCACGCTGGGCATCCTGTTCGACCCCTACGCCGTCGCCCCCTACGCCGCCGGCCCGCAAACGCTTCAACTGCCGCTCTCCGAGCTCTCCAGCATCCTGAAACCGGAGTACCGCTAGAAAAATAAAAACACCCTCTTGTTGCGGGTG
>JAKAGD010000043.1 GCA_021817685.1 bacterium | reverse complement strand
CGCTTCGCAGAAAGCCATCTCCGCCGAGGCGCTCATCGAGAAAGGCAAGGAGCGCGGCTATGTCACCTACAACGAGATATTGAAGTCGTTCCCGCATGTGGAAGACGACGTGAGTTTCCTGGAATCGCTCTACGAGCGTTTTGCCATCGCGGGCGTGGATGTGCTTGAAGGCGGTATGCTTGAGGAAGCGGCGGACGAATACCTGGCCACGCGCAACATCAAGGACCGCCACTCCACCGGCTACGACTCCATCCAGATCTACCTGCGCGAAATAGGACAGTACCCGCTTCTCACCGCCGCGGAAGAGCGCGAGCTCGCAAAGCGCATTGAGAAGAGCGATGCCGAGGCGCGCAATATCCTCGCGCGCAGCAACCTGCGCCTTGTGGTTTCCATCGCCAAGAAGTACGTCGGCCGCTCGCCGGATCTCACTCTCCTCGACCTCATTCAGGAAGGGAACTTGGGCCTGTTCCGCGCCGTCGATAAGTTCGACTGGAAGAAGGGCTATAAGTTCTCCACCTACGCCACCTGGTGGATACGCCAGGCCATCACCCGCGCGCTCGCCGACCAGTCGCGCACCATCCGCATCCCGGTGCACATGGTGGAGACCATCGCCAAATACAAGCAGGTCTCGCGCCGCCTTTCGCAGGCGCTTGGCCGCGACCCGCAGGCGGAGGAAATCGCCATTGAAATGGGCGTGGAGCCGGAGAAAATTTACCAAATAGAGAAGATCAATCAGGACACGCTCTCCCTGGAGAATCCGGTCGGTTCGGACGACGACGAGAAGTCCACGCTCGGCGACTTCATTCCGGACGATAAGATCCCGTCGCCGGTGCAGGAATCATCGGAACGCATCCTCTCGGAACAGGTGAAGGCGATACTTGCCGACCTCTCGCCGAAGGAGCGCAAGATATTGGAAATGCGCCACGGGCTCATGGACGGCATCTACCACACGCTTGAAGAGGTGGGACGCGAGTTCGGCGTGACTAGGGAGCGCATTCGCCAGATCGAAGCGAAGGCGCTAGAGAAGATCCGGACACATGATAGGGCTCGGCATCTTAAGAGTTACTAAACTCGCCCCATCAGTACTTCTTGTTTTCTAATTCGCTAAATCGCTCATAAGAAAACAATGTCGCGCATGATAGAGCCCGCCACTTGAAGTCGTATTAAAAACAAGGACGCGGCAGGGGAGATCTCCCTGCCGCGTTTTTTGTTTCCAGCCGAATCAGAACTTGGCCATGCCCTGAACGGTGTGCCCGCCCATGAGCTCGCCCTTAGGCGAGTAAATGGTTTCCTCACAACCGAACAGGCCGTTGAATGAAGCGCCGTGATCGATGGTGTTCTGGTACAGGAACCCTTCGTGCTCGAAGTGCTTCGGCCCGCGTCCGGCGAAGAACTGCTTTTTCTCGTAGGCCGCGCGGAGCGCGGCCTTGAGGCACGGGATGGCGTCTTTGTGGTACCAGCCCAGGTACTGCATCGTCCATACCGGGAAATCCTGGAACCAGATGGTCGTCGTACCGGAGCTTCCCAGGCGCAGTACGGAATTGACGTAAGGGTCGCCGACCGTCCACGGCCCGCGAACGTACGGCGGGGCCATCTTGAAGCCGGGGAATCCGGCGACCGGGACCATTTCTGCGCCGTTTACATATCCTTGCAGCATCGCCTCGAAGAACGCTTCTTCCGCTTCTGCGCGGAAGGCGGGCGTTTTCGCCAACTTCCGTAACTCTTCCATAGAGAACTCCTTTCTATTCAGGATGTGAACCCGGGAGCTTCCCGGACGGCAGGAAAGTCCTGCCGGGAACTTCGCCAGACCCTATTTACGCACCATTCTTCTATCCCGTCAAACGCCTGTATACTGCTCCCATGAAGCGCACGTCGGCGGCAAAAAAAGCCGCAAAAAAAGGGAAGCGGCGGTTGCCCATCAAGCACTGGAGCCACTCCAGCCTAACGGCGTTCTTGCGCAATCCGCTCGCATGGTACAAGCGGTACGTGGAAGAGGTGTATGACAATCCGCGCACGCCGGCGTCGGTCGTCGGCAGCGCGGGGCACCTCGCGCTGGAAAATTTCTACTCCGGCATACCGAAGGAACTCGCGATACAGAAAGGGCTGGAGTACCTGCGCGGCGTCGCCGATTTTGAATTGGACTTCGGCAGAGCGAAGTCGCGCAAAGCAAAGAGAGAGAAGCGGCAGGCGATGGAGGCGGAATACCTGCGCGCCATCGGGTTCTATCTTGCGCGGCCGCCGCGGCACAAGGTGCTCGGGGTGGAGGTGCGGGGCGTAGTGGAAGTAGAGGGGCTCCCGCTCCCGCTGAAGGCCATCTCCGACCTCGTGGTGGCTTCAAGGGCGGAGAAGGGCGCGGTGGACATCGTAGACCACAAATTCGTCGCGTCGTTCAGCAAAGGCGGCGCGGCAAAGTCCATGTTCGTCATTCAGGCCATTTTCAATTACTACACCGTGCGGGAAATGTTCGGGAAGCCGGTGCGGCGGTTCATCGTGTACGAGTGCAAGAAGACGAAGAACGCGGACGGTTCTCCACAAATGCGGCGGTATGAAATCGATTTCAAAAAGCACGCGCAAGATTTCAAAGTCTTCCATCGGCTCATACACGACGCGACTGAAGAGATAGCGCGCCGGCGCGTCTATCTGCCGAATCCTTCCGACATGTTCGAGGGCGACAACTCGTTTGATATTTACCGGCTGGAACTGGTGGAAGAATAGGCGCAGGCGGGTGCGCAATTTTGGAGCCGCATAATTTCCTGCTGGAAATTTGCTCTGGCTCGCGCCGTCGCGCTCCGCACGCTCCAAAATCACGCACCCGCCTGCGTCTTCGTAAGATAGAGAGCTTGCTAATTTCCGAGCGCTTGGTCAACGAGCTGTTTGGCTGCGTCGTAGGAGTACGCGCCGTCCATGACGACGGGGGATTTGCCGGCGACGAGGATGAGGGAGTACGGCGTGCCGCGCGCGCCGATGTCGAGCGCATTTTGCCGGTCCGCCGCGATGCGCGTTCCAATGGCGGTCGTGGAAGCGGTCGAGTAGCAGGCGGCGAACGCGTCACCCGGGACGCCGGCGCCCTTTGCGAGCGAGCCGTAATTTGCCGGATCGGCAGGCTGACTCGCAAAAAGAGCGTCGGCAAATTTCCAGAACGCATCATTGCCCGCCACCTGCGCCGCACATTCCGCGGCGCGCGCGTGAGAGAGCGCGTTGTCATGGAGCTCGGACAGCGGGAATTCGCGCAGGACCCACGCGACCTGCCCGTCCGCCCCGTCGTTCGCGATTATCTGGTGAAGTGTTTCGTGGAAGCTCTTGCAGTACTCGCAGTCGAAGTCGGAGTATTCGACAATGGTCACCTTTGCGGCGGGATTCCCGAGAATGTGGTCGGAGGCGCCGACCGGACGCACGAGCGCCGGATTGCCGGGACCGGAACCGGCGGGAGGGAACTTTGCCGTAGAGAAGTACACCGCGCCGGCGACGATGACGCCGCCGGCAAGGATGGCGAGCGGGATGGTGTACGGATGCTCTCGCATATGCCTAGCGTACCACCAAAAGCAAAACGCGTGGAGTACCAGGTACTCCACGCGCTACGCCGGACGATCACTTTCCCAGCGGTTTCGTTTCCGGTTTTACCGGCCCGGGCCCCAACATGAGCCGATTGCCGATCCGGAGAGCACGCATCGTCAGGAAGGTAGATGCCGCCACCAGCGCCAGTCCGACGCAAACCGTCACCGCGGCGTACCCGAGATATGTCGGGTTGGCGCGGATTGCCTCGGGGGCGAGCATCAACGATCCGACATAGGAGGGAAAAAGCGTCACGGGTGAAAAACGCAGCTCCCGGGGCTCTTTATTCTTCTCCTCGAGCTCATAACCAAACATCATCCCTTGGCCGATCATTAGAGCGATCATCAGGCCCAAGCCAAACAGCGCATTGTTCATTACGTTGCCCCCAGATAAACTCTGAAATCCGCAGAGTCGGTAGACGAAGGATTCGCCAGAAACATCTATCGGCAGTATGGGGACGGCCGCCGTCCGTGTCAATCTCCTACAGCTGGAATGCGTGCGTCATCGCCGCCGCCGCCGCGGTCGGCGCGTTCCAGTGCGCGGTGTCTATCTTGATGTCGCGGATATCGCGCAGATCTTTGTATTTGAGCACGCCATGCTTCATCGCGTACTCGTAGAGTTCGCGCGTGAGCCGCACATCTTCAATGCAATACTCGGCGACCTTATCCTTCTTGCCCTCTTTCCACCATTCGCCGGCCTTGAGCCCGTCGCCTTTCTTGCCTTTGCCGAGCGTCGCTTCCGCGAGCGACTGGAGCCGGATGCGCCGGCCGAGCACTTTCTGCACTTCAGACAGGAGGTCGAGCGAGCGGATGTGGGAGAGGTCGCCCGGGTAGTAGCGGTTGAGGAGCGGGATGTCGAAGGTATCGGAATTGAAACCGATGAGCTGGTCGGCGCGCTCCAGGATCGGCCAGAGCCGCGGCAGGTCTTCTTTGAAATAGGAGGAGTATTCGCCCGTCTCTGAATCGTGGATGGCGACGACCGTGAGTTCCTGCTCATTCACGTCAATGTGCCCGCGCACATTGGAATCGGAGATGGACTCGATGTCGAACGTAATGGCACGCATGGTCTAACTTCCGGCGCGGAGCCGCGCGGGCAATTCGGACACCGGCAGGCCTTGTTCCTCGCCGGTGGCGAGCACTTTCATGCGGACCGTTCGGCTCGACGCCTCATTTGCGCCGTAAGCGATGAAAAGCGGGATGCCGCGCTTGACCGCGTCTTTTATCTGGTCGCCGAGCGCGCGGTCGGAGAGGTTCACGAACACGCGCCCGCCTTCTTTGCGGAGCGTATCAGCGAACGCCTGTGCGGCGGGTATATCGCTTGCCGAGGGCGTGCCCAGGTAGAGCTGGGGCTTGCCGTCGCTGTCGCTTGGCAGGAGGCCGTGCGTTTCCAGGAAATCGGCGAGCGTGACATCGCCCATGCCGAACCCGATGGCGGGGATGGGGTCGCCGCCGAAGAGCGCGACCAGCTTGTCGAACCGGCCGCCGCCGAACAGGGCGCGCGGATTCGCCGGATTGGTATCAAATATTTCAAACACGATGCCGGTATAGTAGTCGAACCCGCGCGTGAGCGTGGGGTCGAAAATGGCGTTGCCGACGCCGCGCGCCGTGAGCGTCTCAATGGTATCGAGCAGGGCGCGTTTCTCGCTCGCAATATCGGGAGAACTGCCGGCGTCGTTTATGAGCGCGAGCGGGTCCCTGGCAGTGATGGCTCCCTGCGCCGCCGAGAATTCTCCCGGGGTCATCTTGGATCTCTTATCCAGGAGGCGCAGGTACGCGCGCGTGGCTTCGCCTTTGAGTCCGGCCGCGGAGCATGCCGCCGTGAGAAGCGCGCGGGAATTCACGCGGATGATGAAGTCGCTTTCCTTTGCGCCGAACGCCTTCAAGAGTTCGGAGGCGAGCCGGATGATCTCAACGTCCGCTTCGCTCCCTGCGGCGCCGACGAGATCCACGTTCAGCTGGTAGTGCTCGCGCAAGCGCCCTTTCTGCGGGAGCTCATAGCGGAAGACGTTCGGGATTGAGAACCAGCGGAGCGGGAACGGCATCTCGCGGCGCTTTCCGGCCACCATGCGCGCAAGCGTGGGGGTCATTTCGGGGCGGAGCGTCACGCGGCGGTCGCCGCGGTCCATGAACGTATAGGTCTGTTCGCTCACTATCTCCTCGGAGGTCTTTGCTTCGTAGAGTTCGGCGCGCTCAAGCGGGGAGGCGTTGTATTCCTCATACCCCCAGGCGCGGAGCACCTCGCGCATGCGCGCGAACATCGCCATTTCCTTCGCCCAATCGGCGGGGTAGAAGTCGCGGACGCCCTTGTAGGGATCGGTCGAGGGGAGGTCGGACATTTCTTGATAATATCACGGGTCTAATGGTAGGGTGTCTCCGGTGCTTACGGCGGCGCTACTCATGCAGTGCCAGCACCTGGGGCCCCGTCCTGAGCGGGGCCCTCTTTTTTATACCTATACCCCGGTCGTGCCCGGTTTGGTGGAAGCGTATCTGAGTATGATGTCGCGCATCTGCTCCGGGCGCGGGATGCCGTGCATGACGAATTCCACATCTTCTCCTGCGGTTTGCACTTTAATGTCGCCGAGGCCCAAGAGCGACGGAAGGAGGCCGGTGACGTTCGTTGTGATGTCCTGTACGCGCGTGAGGAACAGGCTGGAAACTTCACGGGAGAAGAAACGGCGTTGTTTGATGTCGACGATGCGTGTATTGGTGAGCACCCACGCGTTGAGGAAATAGCGGGTGAAGACGCCCCACGCGCTTGTCCAGGTGACGAGGAGCCACACGCCAAGCCCGGCTCGCCCGACAACCGTATGGTAGTC
>JAKAGD010000042.1 GCA_021817685.1 bacterium | reverse complement strand
GAGCGAGGACAGGATGATGCGGCGGAGGCTGTTGCCGAGCGTGTGCCCGTAGCCCGGGTACAGCGAATCTATTTCATAAACGCCCTGCAGTCCCTCTTCAGAGACGATGCGGGGCTTACTCGGAAGCGTAATGTGGTATTCCATAACTCAATCGTAATTACCGGTAAATAATAAAACTAGCGCGTGTAGAACGAGAGCACCGCGACCAAGTCGCCCGCCGGATCCGCCGACGAGGACGTGGGACGCTCCTTCAAGCCGCCCTCCATCGACTTGGCGTCCCACGTGAGCCAGGACGGGAGCGGGCGCTCCAGGAACTTCTCCGCGAACCCGACGAGCACACCGTGCTCCTTGGACCCGTCGCGCACGGCAATAACATCGCCCACATGAAGCGCCTGCGACGGGACGCGGCTCTTCTTGCCGTTCACCATCACGTGGCCGTGCGCTACCATCTGGCGCGCGCCGCGGCGCGTGGGCGTGAGGCCCAAGCGCCAGACCACGTTGTCCAAGCGCATCTCAAGGAGCTCATGGAGGCGGTCCGACGGCTGTGCGCTGTGCGCCTCAAGCGCCTTGTTCACGTAGTTGCGGAACTGGCGTTCCGTGAGGCCGTAGGTAACGCGCACCTTCTGCTTCTCGAGCATCTGCTTGCCGTACTCGCTCTGGCGTCCGCGTCCGCGGCGCTTGTTCTTAGCGGAGCGGTCGGCGGACAACGCAAACTTCTGCGTCTGCGCTTTCTCAAAGACGGTCGCGCCGAGGCGCTTCGCTATTTTGTATCGTGGTCCGGTTTTCATACAGGCAAAAGATTAGATGCGGCGAGGCTTCGGCGGGCGCGGACCGTTGTGCGGAACCGGCGTCACGTCCTTGATGGCGCGGATCTGAACGCCCTTGCCGGAGAATGCGCGGAGCACTGATTCACGGCCGGCGCCGACGCCGCGAATGACGACCGACGCCTCCTTGAGCCCGATCATCATGCCCTTCTCGCCCAAGAACTCACCGACCTTTGCGGCGGCATACGGAGTGGATTTGCGGGCGCCGGAGAAGCCGAGCGCGCCGGCGCTCGAAGAGACGACGGCATTGCCCTTCTCGTCCGTGAGAATGGCCTTCGTGTTGTTGAAGGTGGCGTCGATGTGCAGAATGCCCTTTTCCAGGTGGCGCTTGGTGGCCTTGCCCATGGCGCGTTCCTTCCGGCCCTGGTCCATGCCTTTTCCGCTCTTCTTGATGATACGTTTCTTTCCCATAGTAGTTTCAGTGATTCAAAATTACGTCTTTTCGAGCGTACGGCGGCCGGACGTCATGGTCTTGCGCACGTTTCCGCGGCGCGTGCGCGAGTTCGTCTTCGTGCGCTGTCCGCGCACCGGCATGCCGCGCGCATGGCGATCGCCGCGCTTGGACTTGATGTCCTTCAAGCGCTTGATGTTCTGGCCGATCTCGCGGCGCAGTTCGCCTTCGATGGTGTAGCCCTCGGCGAGCGCGCGGATCTTCTGCTCTTCATCCGCGGTGAGCTCGCTGCCCTTCTTGGTGGGAGCGATGCCGACCTTCTTCAGGATGTCGAGCGCGCGCGTGGGACCGATGCCGAAAATGAGCGGCAGTGAATACGCAAGTTGCTTGTTATCGGGAATAGTAACGCCGGCGATACGCATATATGAAAAAAGATTAGCCCTGGCGCGCCTTACGGCGGGGGTTCTTCTTGTTAATACGATAGAGGCGCCCGCCGCGGCGGACGAGCTGGTCTCCTGATTGCTGGACTTTGATAGACGCACGAACTTTCATCGTAAAAAGGTTTTGAAATTAAGTTAATCGCCGCACTATCCTCGCGCGCCCCCCGTACGGGTCAAGCACCATATCCACCTGATCGCCCATCAGGACGCGGATACGGTGCAAGCGCATCTTGCCTGCGAGGTAGGCGAGCACAAGCTCCCCCTCCCCTCCTTCCTCCTTTGCGGGAAGTCGGACACGAAAAAGTGAGTTCGGCAACACTTCTTCAACGGTCCCTTCCGTTGTTGATTTTGTCTCGTCGCCTTCGCTCATTTATGAATCGCCATGCAGGTACCTCAATAATCTAGCAGGTGCGCGGAAAATCGTCAACCGCCGCCTCTATGGATTGTTCACGACGACCGAAATGGAGGCCGGATCCTGGGGGAAGGTCTGGCGCCAGAACGGACGCAGGATGATGACTGCGCGCTTGACCTCCGGGTAGTTGGTGAGCGCCACTTCAGCCGCCGAGCGGGTCTTGCCGGAGATCGCCGCGGCAATGCGGGTCGGATCTATCGTGTAGATAAGCGACGCCGTGCCGGAAAGGGTGAAGGAGAACGAGGTCGCCTGCGGGTCCGGCATGCCGTTTGCGGGGGTAAGCGTGAGGTTGCTCGCCGTCCCTAGCGTGACCGGTTCTCCCTGGTAGCCGAGGCCGGTTACCGATGCAGCGACCTGCTTTGCGAGCACGGCGTTCGGGAATACGACCGCCGTGATGGTGCCCTGCTCTTTCACCTCCGCCATGCCGGTAGATGCGGAGGCCGACGATTCCAGTTCCTCATAGGTCGTCGTCGCGGCGCCGGGCAGGAGCGTGTAGCCCTGCGGTACCTGCGCCCGGATGCTCGACTCAAGGTCCGGTCCGAGCGCCGACATAAGCGCGGTCTTGGCCTGCTTCTCCAAAGCCGCATCGACGACCGGAACGGTCCCCGAGGCGCCGCCGGTCATAGCGCTCGTTGAACGCGCGTACACCGTGCTCGCCTGAGGCGTGCCGGCGAACCCGGGGATAGTGAAGGAAGTGGGGCCGACGTTATACGTACTGCCCGCCTGGTCTGCATAGACCTTGGCGGTGACGCTTCCGGGCTTTGCGGACGTGCCGGCAGGCACGGTCACGGCTGTATGGATGCGGAATATGAGCCCGGCGGCGGTCGCAAACCGCGTGTTGGCGATAAGCTTCTGCGTCCTCGCCTGGGCATTGTAGATGGTAATGGTGCCGGAAGCGGAGGAGGTCACGGTCTTGGTTCCGGTCGCCTTCACACTCTGCGACGCTATCTTCTGCGCGGTAAGTATCTCGAACGGGAAATCGCCGGTGCTCTGGGTCGCCGTAAAGGAGCCCTGTACGGCAGCGGAGACGGTATTCGGCGTTACCTCCACTTTGGCGCTCGAGAAGTAAAAGAGCGCGGCGATGGACGCGGCGACGACGAGCACGATGGCGATAAGCGTCGTGTACGGGAATTGGAACGGCCGGTCGTTCGTAAGCCGGAGCGGCTCTCGACTGGAAATGCCGGACTGGGTTAATGGTTCTACTTCTCTGCGCCGGGACGGCGGGATGATGTCATTTAATTTACGCATGGGTGCAGTATAGCAGTTCGCGGGACGGGGGTCGCGGCGGCCGTGTGCATTATCCGCTAAAACACATCGGATGAGCGGTGTTTCCAGTAGAGCGCCATGAGGAGGAGGAGGTCCGGCGTGGCC
The DNA here is from genome assembly GCA_021817685.1 of bacterium. Lineage (GTDB taxonomy): Bacteria > Patescibacteriota > Minisyncoccia > Phycocordibacterales > Phycocordibacteraceae > C7867-001. The sequence continues at coordinate 2,931 of JAKAGD010000042.1, read as the reverse complement.
GCAGTGGCTTGCCGCACAAGCGGAGCGACGTGGCTCGCGAGCACCGAGACTATCTTGGGCGGGTCATCGGAAAGCCAGAGCTTGGCGAAGTCGGGCGTGTCGAGCGCTTTCCGCAAAGAGACCGCATCTTCCTCGCGCGCGAGCAGGAATATGGTCCGCGGCAGCGGGTAATGCTTGGCGAGGCCGGCAAGTTCATCTCCTATGCCCCGCATCCACTCCTTCTTCGTATCGGCCGGCGGCGCCTCGACGACGGCGACGAAGAGGCCCTTGCGTATGAGCGCGATGGACACGATCTGCCCCGTTGCATCCAGGATGAGCGCATCGCGCTCGTGCGGGAACGCCTTCTGTATCGCCTGGAAACGGAGCGAACCGCCGGCAATCGGGAAAATGTCGTGCGTATGGTAAGCGCTCCGCAGGATTTCCGCGATGCTCCGCGCGACCCTCTCATCGATGAGCGAGGTGAGGACGACTACCGCGGCGCGGCGCACTTTTTTCCCGTACGGGTCATTCGTTTCGTAGCCGTTGAGGATGGTGCCGATGATGCTCTCGTCGACGATAAGTTTCCCGGGCGCCTTTGTTCCTGAATTTTCCAGCGCTTCCGTGACAAGATCCCGCGTGAACGTAAAGGGCTCTTTCTGCTCGAAGTGTTCGGTGCGTACCGAGGTTTTCTGCCACGGCGCGTCAATGGAGACCAGTATGGAATCGGCGCTGCCGCTCCCTGTGGCGCGCGCAAGCGCCGGCGCTCCTTCGCGGATAAGCGTATCGCCGAGTATCTTGAGCGCGCGAAGCATCGCCTTCTCTACCGGCTCGCCGCCGCGCGCTTCTACCGGCAACCGGCGCGTGTAGAGCACGACGGGCAATTCATTTCCGGTATACCGCGCATATGCGCCCGCAACCGAGCTCGTGCCGATATCGACGAGTACCACCGATTCGGCACGGCCCTTCCCGCCAAAAAGGTTCTCAAGAAAACTCATTCATTTATTCTAGCACCGCTTTGATGCGTCGAATGCCGGCGGACGACGCTTCTTCTTTCTGTATCTTAAATTTCTTCCCGCCAAGGCCGAGTTCGCTCGTGTTGCTCACGTGCGGTCCGCCGCAGAACTCTATGGAAAATGCATTGTCTAACGGGCCGACTGAATACACCGACACCATGTCCGGGTAGGTTGCGCCGAATTCGTGCTCGGCGCCGAGTTTCTCCGCCTCCTCCTTCTTCATATCGGTGCGGATGACGGGAATCGCCTCGGCGATTTTCTCGTTTACGATCTTCTCCACCTCTGCTTTCTGCTCCGGCGTCATCTTCTGTCCGTAATTGAAGTCGATGCGCAGGCGCTCGCTCGTGATATTGCTCCCGCGCTGATGCACATCCGGCCCGAGCACCATCTGGAGCGCCCTGAGGAGCAGGTGGTGCGCGGTATGGTAACGGACGGTCTGTTCCGCGTGGTCGGCGAGCCCGCCCGCGAACTTCTGCGCGGCGCCCGCGCGCGAGAGCGCCTGGTGCTCCTCCATTTTCTGCTTCACTGCGTCCATATCAAGTGCGATGCCGCGCTCGTTTGCTATTTCTTCGGTGAGCTCTACCGGAAATCCGTACGTGGTGAAAAGCAAGAATGCATCTATATCTCCTTTCATTTTCTCCAGCTCGCGCATGCCGTGTTCAAGCGTCTTCCTAAACTGCGCCTCTTCTTTCGTAAGCTCTTCGCGGATGGTCTTAGCGGCGCTCTGCACGAACGGATACGCGCTCGCATAGGACGCGCCGAACCCTTCGGCAACGTCCGCGAGGACAGCGTCCTTGATGCCGAGCTTGTCCGCTTCGCGGAGCGACCGGCGGATGAGGCGGCGAAGCACATAGTCCTGTTCGCTGTTCCCCGGCCGAATGCCGCCTGCAAGCATGAACGATGCCGCGCGCATGTGATCCAAGATGATGCGGAACGAGCGCGTCGCCTCCGCATACGATTTCCCCGAGCGCTTCTCAATCACCGCGCGCGCTGCGTCAAACGCGTCAATCATGAACACATCCGAATCGCCGCGCGTGGCGGCCGTGAGGCGTTCCAATCCGCCGCCAAAGTCCACATTGCGCTTCGGGAGCTCCTTAAACGTGCCGTCCTCCTGCTTCATATACTGCATGAAGACGGAGTTCCCTATCTCAATGAAGCGACCGCAATCGCAATTGGGATGGCACTCGGGGCCAAACTTGGGGTCGTGCGGCGTACCGAAGTCGTAAAACACTTCCGAATCCGGTCCCCCAATTTCTCCCGGCGGCATCTTGCTCGGTACGCCCGCGCGGCTCCACCAATTCTTCTTTGCGCCGTAGGAGAAGATGCGCCCGCCCTGCATGCCAAGCTCGTTCCCCCGCTCCTCCGTACCGAGCTCCACGAACTTGGCCTCGATGCCTTTCTCGCCAAACACTTTCTTCCAAATTTCCACCGACTCGTTATCTGCCTCCATGCCGCTGTCCTCGTCGCCTGCAAAAACGGTCACGTACAGATTCTGCGGATCCAACCCGAGCCCTTCCTCCGGGCTCGTCATGTACTCAAAAAACCACGGGAGCTGTTCCTGTTTGAAGTAATCGCCCAAGGACCAGTTGCCGAGCATCTCAAAGAAGGTCGTATGGCGGTTGTCGCCCACTTCCTCTATGTCTTCCGCACGGAACGACATCTGCGAGTCCGCGAGCCGCGCGCCCTCCGGATGCGGCTGGCCCAACAGATACGGCACCAGGGGCTGCATTCCGCTACTCGTAAAGAGCGTGGTCGGGTCGTTCTCGGGCACGATCGGCGCGGAAGGAATGACCGCGTGCCCCCGCTTGGCGAAAAACTCCAGATACCGTTTGCGTACGTCCGCGACGTTCATTGGAGAAAAGATAGCACAATTTATGCGCCGATGGACTTCAGAAACGCTTTGTTATTGGGCTTGCGGCCGAGGAATCCGCGCACCAGA
>JAKAGD010000041.1 GCA_021817685.1 bacterium | reverse complement strand
GCCGAACTGGCTCTTCTCGATGACCATCGGCACAAGCATGGATGCGCGGGGTTGGGTATTTTTATTCATAGGTAGGCAATAGTAGCAGAGTAACGTTCTTTTTTCACTGGGCAGTCGCCGGTTCGGTGAGCGCTCGGTTTTGCGCAATGCGCTGGCCCCACGCATAGAACGCGCCTATGGTGATCATGAGCACGATGATGACGATGGAGATGACGACGCCCCAGGACTGTTGCTGGGGGGAGGGCACGCCGGGCACGGGAGCTTTCGGCGTCTCCGGCGGCGGGGTCGTTTCGGTGATGACGACCTGCGGGAACGGTTCGCTTGGTTCGACGACCGGCTCTCCGACGGGAAGCAGTTTTTCGTCTTCCATACTTATTTCTTTTCGTCGTACAGCTTCCGCGCGCGCTCAAATGCCGCTTCAGCTTCTGCGCGTCCTTCGAAACCGTTTATCACGACTTCCTTGTTCTGGAGTTTTTTGTAGGTTGTGAAGAAGTGCTCAAACTCTTTGAGTGTGTGCGGGTTTATATCCTTCAAGTCTTTGGTTTCCTTCCAGCGAGGGTCATCTATGGGCACCGCGATAACCTTGTCGTCAGCCTCTCCGCTATCGACCATTTTAATGAGAGCGACTGCGCGTGCGCGAACGAGAATACCCGGCACGAGCGGATACGTCGTGAGTACGACCACATCCAGCGCGTCGCCGTCGTCCCACAAGGTCTGCGGCACAAAGCCGTAATCAAACGGGAATTGCTGCGCCGTATGTGCAACACGATCAAGAGCAATAAGTCCTGTCGCCTTATCTATTTCATACTTATTATGAGACCCTTTCGGTATCTCAACGATGACGTTCATCTCTTCTTTCGTGCCCGGGTCGATGTCGTGAAGCAGGTTCATATTCGTGGATTATAGCGCAGCGCCGACTTTTTTAAAGTCGGCGCTGGTCTGTATTATTCGTCTTTTGACTTGTCGCGGTCTTCTTCTTTATCCGCAACCGTTTCATCGCTCGCGGGCAGCGTTGCCAGTTCCTCTTCCGCCGGCAGTTCGGTCTGTTGCGGCGCTTCATCCGTGACGAGTTCCACGCTCTCGGTCGGCATTACGCCGGCTGCAATGGCGGGATCCTCTTCGGGCGCGATGACCGCGACCGTCTCGCCGTCGGATTCCGCGACTTCGGAGCCGCCGGTGGACACGATGTCGATGTTCCAGCCGGTGAGCTTCGCCGCGAGCCGCACGTTCTGTCCGCCGCGGCCGATGGCAAGCGACTGCTCGTCTTCGGAAACGGTGACGGTCGCGCGGTGGTCGGCTTCATCGAGCACGACCTCTATCGGGGTGGCGGGGGAGAGCGCCTCTTTCACAAATTCTTTCGCATCGTCGTTCCATTCAATGATGTCGATGCGTTCGCCGCCGAGCTCGCTCATCACCGTGGACACGCGCACGCCGCGCTGGCCCACCAAGGAGCCGACCGGGTCCACGTGCGGATCCTTCGAAGCAAGCGCTATCTTGGTGCGGCTGCCCGGTTCGCGCGCAAGCGCCTTCACTTCTATCGCGCCCGACGCGAGTTCCGGCGCCTCCATTTCAAACAGCTTCACGACGAACTTCGGATGCGCGCGGGAAAGGCGCAGGTACACGCCGCGGAAGCCCTCGTCCACTGCGTAAAGATACGCGCGGATACGCTCGCCCATGCGGTAGCGTTCGCCCGGTATCTGCTCCTCGTAGGGGATGATGCCGGTCGTACGGCCCAGGTCTACGAAAATCGCTCCGCGCTCCATGCGCTGGACGATGCCGCCCACGATCTCGCCCTTCTTCTCGCCGAATTCCTCCATCATGGAGAGTTTCTCCGCCTCGCGCACTTTCTGGATGACCACCTGCTTGGCGGTCTGTGCCGCGATGCGGCCGAAGTCGTCCTGCGGCTCAAGCGGGAAAACGATCTCTTCGCCGAGCTCGACGCCGCGCTTCATCAGCTTCGCATCCGCAAGCAGAATGTGCTTCTCCTCTTCAAAACGGGGGAGCTCGCCCTCAGCGAGCTGTTCCTCTTCCGCGTGGAAGTGGCCGTGCGGATGTTCCTCGGGAATTTCCTCGTCCGGGGACGGGAAACGCACCGTCGTGTCGTCCACGACGGTCTTCACCTGTTCAAAGGAGATGGTGCCGGTGTTGAGGTCGAGCTTGGCGCGGATGACCTGCCCGCGCTTGCCGTATTCGCGCTTGTAGGCGGTCGCCATCGCGCTTTCGATGGCTTCTATCATCGTCTCGCGGCTGATGCCCCGATCTTCAAACTCCCCGAGCACCGCATTGATTGTTTTGAGGTCTATCATATGGATTGTGTATGTCGCACTTTTATAAAGAAAGCCCCATAAGGGGCATTCACGTAGGGGGAAGTATACCAGATGTATTCTCCCCGTCAACGATGTGGAAAGCCGCCCCGGAGGGCGGCTTTTGCTGACGGGCGGATTCAGGCGGAGGCGTGTATGAGGTCGCCTAACCTGACGTCGTCCGACCTCGTAGAGGCGGTTTCCCTGGGTCGGGCGCTCCCGCCCTTGGGACCGGCATGCCAATCGTCATAGAGCTCGAATGCCTTTCCGGCGAGGTCTTCCGGGAAATCGCGCCAGACTTGCAGGCGGAGCGCCCGGTACACGAAATCGCAGAACTCCCTTCGCATTTCGAGATCGGCGGCTTTCACACCATCCTTTGAAGCGAGCTTTCGATTTTCCTCGAGGAGCATCTTCCAAAGCGTGTGGAGCCTTTTGACCCTGAAACCGACCTCGCCGACGACATAGGTATTCCCCTCGCGCGACGCGGAAGGAGCGATGAAGTCGGTCCTGCTTATCGCCATGAGCCGTCCGTTCAGTTCGGTTACCACTGCATGATTGTTCATCACATTCCTTTTCGAAGAAATTGTCTTTGAAACCCCGGGCAAGAAACACCCAGATTCATATATAGCGGGTGGAGTCCCCTTCCGCAAGTTCCGGCAAAACTGCGCGGTGTGAAATGCACGCCACACGGAGGGCGGGGCGCGCTATACTTTGCGTATATGCACGTTTCGGAAGGGGAGCTGAAAGAATTCATCATAGATTCGGGGCTTGTCGCCAAGAAGGAGATCGACGCCGCCGATGAAGAAGCAAAAGCAAAAGGGCAATCGCTCGGCGATGTCCTCGTTTCCCGCGGCTCCTTGACTGAAGACGCGCTCCGGCGCATTCAGGCGTACGTGCTCGGCATCCCGTTCGTGAACCTGAAAGAGCACCGCGTCCCCGCGGACGTACTCGGGCTCATTCCGGAACCCATCGCGCGCACGCACAACATCATCGCGTTCAAAAAAGCGGACGATTCGCTCGAGGTGGCGATGCTCGACGTGGACGACCTTGCGAGCATCGACTCGGTGCGCAAAAAGACGGGGCTGAAGATATTGCCGCGGCTGACCGACACCGAGAGCATCAAATACGCGCTCCTGCAGTACCAAAAATCGCTCAAGGATGAGTTCGGCGACATCATCTCCGCCGAAGCGGGTAAATTGCAGGTCGTCGCGGAAGGAGGGAAGGACCTCTCGGGCGATGAGCTCAAGAAGATGGCCGAAGACCTGCCCATCGTGCGCATCGTGGACACGCTGCTCCGGCACGCTATCGTCCAGGGCGCGTCCGACATCCACATCGAGCCGATGGAGACCGAGGTTCTGGTGCGCTACCGCATTGACGGCATCCTCCACGACGCGATGACGCTTCCGAAGGCGGCGGCGGCGGGCATCGTCGCGCGCATCAAGGTGCTTTCCAATCTGAAGCTCGACGAAAAGCGCCTGCCGCAGGACGGCCGCTTCAAGATGGAGACGGAGGCCGATCGCGTGTCATTCCGCGTGTCCATTCTTCCGACGTTCTTCGGCGAGAAGACCGTGATGCGCCTCCTGCGCGAAACGGGGGAGGGCTTCACGCTCGACGTGCTCGGACTCCACGGCGAGAACATGGAGCGCATCCACCACGCGCTCAAACAGACCACCGGCATCATTCTCATTTCAGGACCGACCGGTTCCGGTAAGACGACCACGCTCTACACAATGCTCGATATTTTGAACCAGCCGGACGTGAACATCTCCACGGTCGAGGACCCGATCGAATACCAGATGAAGCGCGTGAACCAGACGCAAGTGAATCCGCAAATAGGCTTCACGTTCGCGAACGGACTCCGTTCGCTCGTGCGCCAGGACCCGGACATCATCATGGTCGGCGAAATACGCGACGGTGAGACGGCGTCCTTGGCCATCAACGCCGCGCTTACCGGCCACCTTGTGCTCTCTACCATCCACACCAACAGCGCCGCAGGCGCCATCCCGCGCCTCATCGATATGGGCGTCGAGCCGTTCCTCCTGGTCTCCACCGTCCGCGTCATCGTGGGCCAGCGCCTTGTGCGGAAACTCTGCGAGGGCAAGGAAGCCTACACGCTCGATGCGGCCATGCGCGCAAAGATCGCCAGCGACGAAGATTTTGCCATCGCGTTCAAGGCGCTCGAGGATGAAAAGCTCGTGAAGAAAGGAACGACGCTCGACGACATCAACTTCTATCGCCCCGTCCCCTCGGCGGAATGCGAGGACGGCTATAAGAGCCGCATCGGCATCCATGAAGTGCTCTCCGTTTCGCCCGCCATCCGCGACATCATCCTCCACTCAAGCACCTCGGACGCCATTGAGGCGCAGGCGAAGAAAGAGGGCATGCTCACGATGCTTGAAGACGGCCTGTACAAGGCGGCGCGCGGCATTACCAGCATGGAAGAAGTCCTGCGCGCCATCACCGAATAGGTATGAAGTTCAGCGTCACCATACGCAAGGAGGGAGCGCCGAACGTCACGAGCGTCATTGAGGCCCCGTCGCGATTTGCGGTCTACGACCAAGTCCAGCGCGAGGGCGGGGTCGTCGTCGGCATTTCCGAAGCAAACGGAGGATTCCACCTTCCCGCGTGGCTCAATTACAGCATCGGCACCGGTGTGAAGCGCACCGAGATCATCCGCATGGCGAAGAACCTCTCCGCAATGCTCACCGCCGGCCTTTCGATCGCGCGCGCGCTCTCCGTCATCGAACGGCAGTCGAGCAATAAGCATCTGCGGGCTATCATCGTCGGCCTGTCGGAGTCGGTCAGAAAAGGCTCCTCGTTCCATGAGTCGCTGGAGAAATACCCGCAGGTGTTCCCCAAGATATTCATCGCGATGGTGCGCGCGGGCGAAGAGTCCGGTTCGCTCTCCGACTCGCTCACGGTCGTCGGCCTCCAGATGGAACGTTCGGAAGAACTGGTGCGGAAGATACGCGGAGCGATGATCTATCCGGCCATCGTCATCACGGCGGTGCTCGTCGTCGGCATTCTGATGCTCATCTACGTCGTACCGACCCTCACAAGCACGTTCACCTCGCTTGGCGTGCAGGTGCCGCTCGCGACAAGGATCATCGTCGCCATCTCGGACTTCATGGTGGCGCACGTCACTCTGGTGCTCGTTGCGCTCATCGCGCTCATTGTCGGCAGCATCGCTTTCGTTCGTTCGCGCCGCGGGAGCGCCATCGTGCTCGCGGTCGCGCTCCGCGTGCCGGTCATCGGCGAACTCGTCCGCGAAACGTACGCCGCCCGCGCATCCCGAACGCTTTCCTCGCTTCTTGCGGCCGGCGTCCCGGTGCTTGATGCGCTTTCCATAACCAAGGACGTCGTGCGCGCGGAAACGTTCTCGCGCGTCGTCGGAGAAGCCGAAGAACATGTGCGGAAAGGGGAGCCCCTCTCTCTGTCGTTTTCCGAACACACGAACCTGTATCCGATACTGATGAGCGAGATGCTCTCCGTGGGGGAGGAGACGGGCAAAGTCGCGGATATGTTGAAACAAACTGCTGAATTCTATGAAGAGGATGTCGCCCAGAAAACGAAAGACCTCTCGACCGTCATTGAGCCGATACTGATGCTCATCATCGGAACCTTCGTCGGCATATTCGCCGTCTCGATGATCGCCCCTATCTACCAGCTCTCCTCCGCTATCTAATCAATCGTCATCGCGTTATCGCGTACGTGCCGGGAACAACCGCCCATGAACCGCCCGGCCCGTTGGAGAAGCTCGCGTTCTGCAGGCCGTTCACATATGTGATGTTCGCATTGTTCTCCAGTTCCAATTTATACGCCGTTGCCTGGTTCGCACTGGCGCCGTTGCTGATCTCCATGGATCCATAGGGCGCATACAAGATGACGCCTACGGCATTATTGGAGAGCCGTACCGCATTTGAACCGGTCTTCGTACTTATGATCATCGGGAAGCTCCCCGCGCTTCCGTTCCCGCTGATCGTAACGTTGTTCGAGAGTCCGACCGTTCCCTTTGTCGCCGTGTTGCCGGTCGCGTCCGCAATGATGACCGCGCCGCCGGCGCCTATGCTCGCCGAAACGCCGAGC
>JAKAGD010000040.1 GCA_021817685.1 bacterium | reverse complement strand
ATAATTAGCTGGCAAAAGTTTCGACCTATGCTCCCATGCTACCACACTAAACCTAAGTCTAGTATCTATGCACAATTTGGTGACCCCACGAGAACCGCGATTACGTTTATCGAAGCTTACAGCTTCAGTACACCTTGCGGATATTCCGCTTCAGGAAATCGCGGAATATGCTCGCAAGGTCTTCGATTCCCCGACGCAGACGCCCCGCGTCAGCTTGGGGTCACAACGCAAAAGCCGCCCGAAGGCGGCTCCTGCTTTGCGTTGTGACCCCACGGGGAATCGAACCCCGATTTACGCCGTGAAAGGGCGCTGTCCTAACCGTTAGACGATAGGGCCATGTGGTACTCACAAATCCTAGCATTTTCGCGCTCAAATGCTAGAATCACGGACACGGAGAGGTGGCTGAGTGGTCGAAAGCGCTTGACTCGAAATCAAGTGTGCTCGAAAGGGTACCGTGGGTTCGAATCCCACCCTCTCCGCAAGAATGATATAGTCAAAAAACGCGCGGTTAGCTCAGTTGGTAGAGCATCTCATTGACGTTGAGAGGGTCGGGGGTTCAAATCCCTCACCGCGCACCGAAAGCTTGATTTCGTGCTATAACATTACCTAATGCGACCAAAACGATTCAGTAAACACGCGGAACGGCACGTCCCTGCCCGCGGTAAAGCCGCCGGCGGCAAGGTCTATATCTATGGCAAGCACGCCCTTATGGAGGCGCTCCAAAACACGCCGAAGGTCATCCGCAAAGTCTTCCTTGCCGCCGACCTGAAAGATACCGATCTCCGCAAACTCCTGGAGAAGCACGAGATCCCCGTCTCCCCGCTCGCGAAAGGCTCCGGGAAGGAGCTCGTGGGGCGCGATACTGCGCACCAGGGCGTCATCGCCGTGATGAACCCCGCTTCCCTGCTTGTCTCGTTCGATGATTTCCTTGCGACGCTAGATACGACGAAGAATCCGGCCGTCGCCGTGCTCGGCGAGGTGCAGGACCCGCACAACGTGGGCGCCATCATCCGCAGCGCCGCCGCGTTCGGCCTTTCGGCCGTACTCATCCCCGAACACAACCAGGCGGGCATCACCGGCGCGGTTGTGAAGACTTCCGCGGGCATGGCGTTCCGCATCCCGCTCGTTTCCATCGGCAACGTGAACCACGCGCTCGGCGTGTTGAAAGAGAAAGGATTCTGGACCTACGGGCTCGCCATGGACGGGAAAGCGGCGCTCGGCACGGACGCATATGACGCGCCCGCGGCATTCGTCATCGGGAACGAGGGCGCCGGCATCCGCGAGAAAACGCTCGCCGCCTGCGACGTCACGCTCTCCATTCCCATGCACCCGCGCACCGAATCCCTGAACGCCGCCGTCTCCGCCGCGGTGGTGTTCTACGAGTGGAGCAAAAAGCATCCCGAGTCGCTCGTATGACCCGACATACTAAAACGGCATCGTGTTTTTGCTTCGTAAAAACTGTCTCTTTCTCTAGATCGTCACGATGTATCGCGATTCCAACATGAGTTCCTCCATTAGACACAAGAGACAATGCCGTTTAGTGTGACGGGTATGAGATACGAAAACCTCACGGCCCTTCCGTGGAGCGACTACGAGCTCCTGGATTCCGGCGACAATATGAAATTGGAGCGCTTCGGCGAGATAATCGTCGCGCGCCCGGAGACCCAGGCGCTCTGGGGAAAACTGAAGCCCGGGCTCTGGGACTCCGCGCACGCCGAGTTCGCCTTCCGCGACAAGAAGGGCGCGTGGACGACGAAAAAGGCGGTGCCCGAATCGTGGCCGGTCTCCTGGAAAGATACAAAGGCGCTTGCGCGCCTCACTGGCTTCAAACACACGGGTATCTTCCCCGAACAAGCGCCGAACTGGGAGTGGAGCGCAGAACAAATCTCGAAACTCGAGAAGCCGCAGGTACTCAACCTCTTCGGTTACACCGGCATCGCATCCGTCGTCGCCGCACAGGCGGGTGCGTTCGTGACTCACGTGGACGCGTCCAGACAGTCGCTCGATTGGGCGCACGAGAACGCGCGTCTTTCCGGCGTTTCCGAAGAAAGCATCCGCTGGATACTCGACGATGCACTCGCTTTCGCGAAGCGCGAAGCGCGCCGCGGTGCGAAATATGAAGGCATCATTTTGGATCCGCCCGCATTCGGCCGCGGCGCCAAAGGCGAGGTGTGGAAAATAGAAGAAGATCTGCCGAAACTGCTTGAAGCGCTTAAAGAGATTTTTTCGGACAAACCCGGTTCGTTCTTCCTCATAAACGGGTACGCCGCCGGCTATGCGCCACGCGCCTTCGCGCAGGCGGTGGAGAGCGTGTTCGGCGCGGTCGGCGGCGAGTGCGGCGAACTTTTCATACAAGAATCTTCCTCCGAGCGCGTCGTCCCCGCCGGCATCTACGTGCGCTTTGTGCGATAATCGGGAAATGACCGACAAGCAGATCGTCGTGCTTTACCACGGGAAGTGTCCGGATGGCTTCGCGGGCGCCTACGCCGCATGGAAGAAGTTCGGCGACTCCGCCCTCTACCTCCCCGTGGACCACGGGGACACACCGCCGGAAGGGCTCGCGGGGAAAGAAGTCTATCTCGTTGATTTCTGCTACGAGACCGCCGAGCAGATGGATGCGCTCGCTAAGACAGCGAAGCGCCTGGTCGTGCTTGATCATCACGAGAGCGCCAAGGCTTTTGCCGAAAATGCTCCCGAACACGTATACGACGAGGCGCGTTCCGGCGCGACCATCGCATGGAGCTTCTTCCACCCCGACGCGCCGATGCCGCGACTGATGCAGTACCTGGAAGACGGCGACCTGTATCACTATGCACTTCCCGAAACCCGCGACATTTTTTCCTATCTGCTTGTCCTGCCGTTTGAGTTCTCCGCGTGGGATGATCTCGCGCTTGGGCTTGAAGATGATGTCAAACGCGGCGACATTTTGAAGAAAGCGGCGGCCTACACGGAATTCTTTGAAGCGCTCGCACAATCATCGGTGGAGCGGGCGAAGAAAGTCAGCTTTGAGGGCTATGAGGTGTATTTTGTCGCGACGCATCCGAACATCACAATGAAGTCCTACGTCGGCAATCAGCTCTATAAAAAGCTTCCTCCATTCGCGCTTATCGTGACCGCGCACCCGAACGGTTTTGGTGTCTCCATCCGCGGCGACGGTTCGGTGGACGTCTCCAAAATTGCGGGCAAATACGGCGGCGGTGGTCACCCCGGCTCCGCGGGGTTTTTCGTACCAAACGGGAGCGAGATGCCGTGGAAGGAGATAGAAGATTAGCGGCATGAAGGTACTCGCGATAGAGACGAGCTGCGACGAAACAGCGATAGCGATTGTGGAAGCCGAGGGCGACGAGCAGTCGGCGCAGTTCCGCGTGCTCGGCAATGCGCTCCTCTCGCAGATAGAGATACACAAAGAGTACGGCGGCGTCTTCCCCGCTCTCGCCAAACGCGAACACGCGAAGAATCTAGTCCCCATCCTGGAAGCCGCACTCGAAGAGGCGGAACTCCTCCACGAAGACACCCAGGCCATACCGGAAGAAACGCGCGAAAAAATCGTGAAGCTGCTTGAGCGCGAACCGGGACTGGAAGAACAGTTTCTGGAGTTCGTTTCCGAGTGCGAGGCGCCGGAGATCGACGTTATCGCGGTCACTACCGGTCCGGGACTTGAGCCGGCGCTTTGGGTCGGAATCAATTTCGCAAAAGCGCTCGCGCTTCTCTGGAACAAGCCCTTGGTCGCGGTGAACCATATGGAGGGACACATCCTCGCCGCCCTTCTTTCGGAAGAGAAGCGCGGCGAGGAATTTTCAATTTCAAATTTACAATTTCCAATTCTGGCGCTCCTCATTTCCGGTGGCCACACCGAGCTCGTATTGATGGAAGAGTGGCTTTCCTACAAACTCATCGGGCAAACGCGCGACGACGCGGCCGGCGAAGCGTTCGATAAGGTCGCGCGCATGCTCTCCCTCCCCTACCCGGGCGGTCCGGAAATTTCAAAGCTCGCCGAAGAATTGCGCGAAGCGGGCGAGGCGTCCGAGTTCACGCTCCCGCGACCGATGCTCCATGATGCCACGTGCGACTTTTCCTTCGCCGGACTCAAGACGGCGGTGCTGAACCTGCTCAAGACGCGCGCAGATATCACGGCGCGCGAACGCCAGCACCTGGCGCGCGAATTTGAGGATGCTGTCGCCGACGTGCTGTGGAAGAAGTCGGCGCGAGCGCTTGAAGACACCGGCGCGCAGACGCTTGTGCTCGGCGGCGGCGTCTCGGCTAACACGCACATCCGCCGCGAATTTGCACACAAGATGAAAGTCGAACATCCGGGCGTCGCATTGCGCCTCCCCTCTCCTGCGCTCACCACCGATAACGCCATCATGATCGCGCTTGCCGGCTTCTACCGCGCCCGACGCCAAGATTTCGCCGCCGACATACGCGCCAATGGCAACCGCTCGCTCTCTTCGTAGGACAGGCGAAACCCCCTTATTTTTGCTATATTTCTAAGCAATGCCCGAGAAATTCCTGAAGCCGTACGACGCAGGCGCGACCGAATCGCGCCTCTATGCCGAATGGGAAAAGAGCGGCCTGTTTAACCCGGACGAGTGCGTCGCGCAGGGTGTGACGAAGGCGGACGCCACCCCCTACTCCATCGTGCTCCCGCCGCCGAACGTCACCGGCCGCCTCCATATGGGCCACGCGCTCATGCTCGCCGTGGAGGACGTGTTCGTCCGTTTCAATCGCATGCGCGGCAAGCGCACGCTCTGGGTGCCCGGCACCGACCACGCGGCTATCGCCACGCAGTCGGTCGTGGAGAAGCAAATAAAGAAAGATGAGAATAAGAATCGTCATGACATCGGGCGCGAAGAACTCCTCAAACGCATCGGGCAATTCGCTGCAGAAAGCCACGACACCATCGTGAATCAGTTGAAGACGATGGGCGCGTCCTTGGACTGGTCGCGCGAAGCGTTCACGCTCGATGAGACGCGCAACCGCGCCGTCCGCAAGGTGTTCAAAGATATGTACGACGCCGGGCTCATCTACCGGGGACTCCGCATCGTGAACTGGGACCCGAAGGGCCAGACCACCATTTCCGACGACGAGATCGTGCACGAAGAGCGTGCCGCAAAGCTCTACACGTTCCGGTACTCAAAAGACTTCCCTATTCCGGTGGCCACCACGCGCCCCGAGACCAAGGTCGGCGACGTGGGCGTGGCCGTGCACCCCGACGATGCGCGTTACAAAGAGTTTGTGGGGAAAGAATACGACGCCGTGTTCTGCGACGTGCCGATCCATATAAAAATCGTCGCCGATAAGGCTGTGGACCCCGCGTTTGGCACGGGTGCGGTCGGTCTCACGCCTGCCCACAGCCATACCGACTGGGAGATCGCCGACCGGCATGAACTTTCGCACGAAGTCATCATCATCAATGAGTACGCAAAAATGACCGTCCCCGGACGGCTTAACGACAAAAAGACGACCGAAGCGCGCGATATAGTCGTGGAATGGCTCAAGAGCGAAGGACTGCTTGAAAAGGAAGAGGACATCATGCAGAACATCGCGACTGCCGAGCGCACGAGCGGCGTTATTGAACCTCTGCCGAAACTCCAGTGGTGGGTTGATGTGGACAAGGAGGTTCCCGGTCGCGGGAAATCGCTCAAAGGACTCATGCTTGATGCGGTGCGCTCCGGCGCCATCAAAATCGTTCCGGAACATTTTGAAAAAACCTATTTCCACTGGATAGAGAATCTGCGCGACTGGTGCATCAGCCGGCAGATCTGGTACGGCCATCGCATCCCGGTGTGGTATCGGGGCGAAGAGATACAGGTGGGAGTGGAACCCGCAGAAAGCGGGTGGACGCAAGATGAGGACACGCTGGACACCTGGTTCTCCTCGGGGTTGTGGACCTTCTCCACGCTCGGCTGGCCGGAAGCAACGGACGATTTCAAGACCTATCATCCGACCGATCTCCTGGAGACCGGCTACGACATTCTCTTCTTCTGGATAGCGCGCATGATCCTTATGACCGAATTCGCGGTTAATACGATTCCCTTCAAAACCGTCTATCTCCACGGGCTCGTGCGGGACGCGCAAGGACGCAAGATGAGCAAGTCGCTCGGGAACAACATGGACCCGCTTGATGTTGCGGCAAAGTTCGGTGCAGACGCGGCGCGGATGGCGCTCGTCGTGGGCAACACGCCCGGCACCGATATGCGCATGAGCGAGGATAAGATTAAGGGCTACAGCCGTTTCGCGAACAAGCTTTGGAACATCGCGCGGTTCGTGCTTGAACACGCGGGCGAGTCGGCGGAAGACGCGCCGTATACAGAACGCGAGCGCGATCACCTTGCCGTACTTGACGGGCTTGCGGCGGATGTCACAAATGACATAGAGGAATTCCGCATCTATATGGCCGCTGAGAAAATCTACCACTACGCGTGGCACACGCTTGCCGATGAAATACTGGAGGAGTCCAAACCGATACTCGCGGGAGAGGATTCAGCCGCGCGCGCAACGCGCGCGCGGCTCCTCGTCACTCTCC
>JAKAGD010000001.1 GCA_021817685.1 bacterium | reverse complement strand
GCTCCCCCTCCATCATTGATCTGGTGTCAAAAATGAAAAGATCCGCGTAACGCGGGGCTGCCGCTAAAGACCCAGCGCACTGAACCCTCTCTCGACCATGGTTGTTATGTGCGTTTTGTGGTGTGTGTAGTACCGGTATATCGCCCAGCCGGTGAGAATACCGAGTGCGGCTCCGCCGATGATGTCGGTCGGCCAGTGGACGCCGACATAGATGCGCGACAGCGCGATGAGCGCGGCGGCGATGAGCGCGGCGGTTCCCCACTTCTTATGGAAGAGGTAGATGACGGTCGCAAGCGCAAAGAAGAATATAGTGTGCCCCGAAGGGAACGACTGGAAATTCTCGGCGAGGGGCGACGTAATGAGCGGGTGGATGTCCGGAAGCACGACGAACGGGCGCGGGCGCGGGTAGGCAAACACGAGGAGCCCTTTCACAATGAGGCGCGCGAAGGCCGCCGCCGCAACGCTGACCAGTATCACTATGCGATTATTCGCGCGCGCCTCCTTCGGCCAGAACAAGAGGACGAACAGCGCCGCGGCCCACACATACTGCGCATAAGACGCGAAAAATACGCCGAGCCGGTCTGCAATGATTGAATGGCCCGCGAGGCCGTTGATAAGCGTGAACCAGGAGAGGTCGAAGTTCATGGAAATTGTTGCGGGGAGTATACCACCCGGCGAACCGCATCCGCGTCCGCCGCATGGCGAGAAATTGATTTTTCAATAAGTTCGTGGTACTATTTACGCATGAAATTGCCCGATCTGGACCGCGCACGGAGCGAGAAGATGGTTCCCTTCTCGGCCTTCCTGGCGTCCTACAATCAGGGCCTGCCGCTCCAGTTTCCCCGAGCGTCCGCAGCGCTTCTGCGCGAGTTCCGGAAAACGCATACCGCGCTCTTTAAGAGCAATCTCTGGTCCCTGGACCAGCACCGCAAGAAAGTGATGGACTGGCTCACTACCAAGCAAGCCGAGCAACGAATGCACTCTTAGCGCATTCGTTCGAGGCGCGCGCAGGGAGAAAGCCTGCTTACTACCAAGCAAGCCGAGCAACGAATGCACTCTTAGCAAGCACGCGGGGCGGGATTGCATTTTATATAAAAAATGATATAGTTCGTCCGGCTGTGTTCATTTTCATATCCGGCCAAACCTCCACCTATAACCACATCAGCGCGCATTGCGCGTAAAGGAGACCGTAATGAAAGCATCAAGAGGTAAGGTAATCTCGCTGTCCCGCTGGAAGAAACATCGGCAGGCGATCCGCGAAACGGAGAGCTTGCTCATGCGCCTTTTCCCGGCAAAGGATGCACCCGCCGACAAAGAGGTTGTTACCGTGAGTCCGCTCCGGAATTTCCGCCGCGGAAAGGGCGTCGTCGTGATGACGATCCCGTACGGCGACATCCTGGCGCGTGAATTTCGGAGAGTGCTTGAGGCGGTTCCGCACAATCCGGAAAAGCCCGGGTACATAGCGCCGCACGGGCAGAAACGCGTGGTTGTCACCTTCCCCGCCCCGGATATTGAGCCCAATGATTATGAGGGGCTCCTGGGGGTCGCACGCAGGCTTGAAGCGTGGGCACAACGAGTCTTCGCCATGAAGACGATATTGTCTCCGCTGCCGAACGTCCGGGTCGCCCGGAAAAGGTCGACTCTGCACTTGCGGTGGAAATAGGCGGCCACCGAATCGAAAAGGCGACCCTAGGGTCGCCTTTTTCCTTTACCCTGCTCGCAGGATCGCGTCTACCACGCACCCGTTGACGTCCCTGTGCGGAGCCAGCCGCCCATCATGCCGCCCGGAGCGTTGCTGTAAAAATAATTCTGGCCGGCGTTGTCGCGGTACGCGCCCATCATGCCGTAGCCCCCGCCGTATCCGTAGCCGCGCAGGATGCCCTTCAGCTCGCCCACCTGCACGCCCGCCCAGAAGATGAAGAGTGCGACGAGCACTTTAACGAGGATGTGCCAGATGCGCCGATGCCGGCAGCACCCGCCGCCCATGCCGTGCTTGCACTCTCCGCATCCGCCGCACTCGGAATCTCCCTGCATTTCTTTGGTGTCCATACATTATTATTAGCGTTGCTAAGTGCTCGTAGTATACCGCGCCCGCGCTACGCCGGGTATATGCATCGGGATCCGGGCTGATCTCTCTCCTGCCCCTCCTCGGCGGCGTAGATCCCGAAAAGCCTTTTTCTTTTCAATCGCCGTTAGGATATACTGCCCGACACCATGCTCCCTTTTCTTCGATTTCCCGTTACGCTCCTCCTTCTCGGCGGCGCCCTCGCGGGCGGCGTGTTCCTTTTTGCGCACAATCGCGCGGAACCGTCCGACGCGTTTTTCCAGAATCACGAAGCGTTCTACGCCGAGGTATCGACGAGCACGGCTCCGGCGCTCTCGAACCCCGCATCTCCGACAGTCGCCTCAACGTCCGTGCCGATACTGGTCTACCACATCGTTCGGCCGAGTTATCCGACCGACAGCCGGGCCGTAACAGCGCTCGCACATACGCCGGAAGTATTCGACGCGCAGATGAAGTACCTTGCGGACGCCGGTTACCACGTCGTGTCGTTCGCCGACCTGGAACGCCATTTCGCGGACGGCGCGCCGCTCCCGAAAAATCCGATCATCATCTCGTTCGACGACGGATGGAGCGACCAATTCACCTACGCCTTCCCCATCCTGAAGAAATACCACTACACGGCGACGTTCTTTGTATTCACTAATCCGATCGGGCGGCGCGGGTTCGTTTCGTGGAGCGACTTGCGCGAGATGCGCGACGCCGGCATGACCATCGGCAGCCATTCAAAGTCGCATCCGTTCCTCACAAAAATAACCGACCCGGCCGTCCTCTGGAGCGAAATAGACGGCAGCAAACAAACGCTCGAAAAGAATCTCGGCGTCACCGTGAATGAATTCGCGTACCCGTTCGGGCAATACAACACCGACATTGTGGCGCTCGTAAAGAAAGCCGGCTACGCTTCCGCGCGCGGCGACTACTATCGCGGCGCCGGGCAGTCGCTCGATCGGCTCTACGGATTGAGCGCGCTCAACGCGCCGACAACCACCGAACTCTTTGCGCGAAGATTTCCGGCACGCTAGGGCGCCGGGCCCAGGAGCGCGTGGTCGCGCGGGAAAAGCGCTTTCGCTATCGTAAATATGCCGTAGGTCATGAACGGCGCGGCGAACACGTCGATGGAATAGTGGATGTGCGCAAGCAGGACCGCAACGGCAAAAACGGCCGAGAGCGCCAGAAACGCAACGCGAGCGGGAACATCCTCCCAGAAAATGAGCGCGAGGAGGAACGGCAGGCCGGTATGCCCCGAGAAGAAGAACCCGGTCTGGAAATTAAGGTACGTATAGATGCCGTCGAAGAGCCCGAGTCCCGGGTCGATATTGCCCGGGTAGATGCCGACGTGCGTAAGGGAAACGAAGAGCGCACGAATGGCGACGAAGAGCGCCAGCGCTTTGAGCGTGAAGAGGACATACCGCGGCCGCAGGAATACGTAGAGCGTACCGAGGACGATGGCAAGGAAAGCCCCCTCAATGATGATGACGTTCAGGTTCACCACCGGCAGATTATCGAGGAGGAGGTCGCCGACATACGTGGACGTCGGGCGCGCCGAGTAGGACAGTTCGTAGAGATTCGCAAAATGCTCGGCCACGTACGCGCCGGCGAGGAGGATGAGCGCGCCGGCGAGCGAGAAGCGCCACGCGGGGCTAAACAGGTCTCGTATCGAAGAAGGGGCTTCGGGAGCATCCATGGCGGGTATGAATATAGACGGAGTGTATCACCGTACCGGTCCTCCCGGCGCCCAAACGGCATATTGACAAAAAAGCGAGCATCTGCTATTTTATACGCATCAACCAGCGGCTTAATCCAGAGAAGTGGGATCGAGCTTCTACTTTCGCCTACTGATTTGATACCTTAGTCACACAATCTATCAATCTGCAGTATGCAAAATGGTACCGTAATCAAGAAGAACGAGAAAGGCTTCGGCTTCATCAAAGTCGATGGCGCCCAGGCGGGTGCAAAAGACCTTTTCTTCCACTCTAACGAGCTCCAGAACATTTCGTTCGACGAGCTCCAGGAGGGGGACAAAGTCTCGTTCACTATTGGAGACAGCCCGAAGGGCCCGAACGCCCTCGGCGTCAGCAAGATCTAACTCGCGTTAGGTCAAGCAAAGAAAACGCCCCGCTTTTAGCGGGGCGTTTTCTTATGCGTGGCATGGTGCTTCACGCAGCGGCAGCCGTACGGCCGAATGTGCTCCTTGAAGTATTCCTCGCCGTAATCGTAGGTGAACTCGTCGCCGGGCTTGATGTTCTTAATGGCGTCGATGTAAATGCGCCCCTTCTCTATTTCCGGCTCGCAGTTGGGCGTGCAGGAATGATTGATATACCGCGCGATGTTTTTCCGGTCCGTGCCGTCGATGGTTTTGCGCGAGTTCACCTCAAAGAGATATTTGCTCCGGCTCGTGTACTCTTCCTCCTTTGAGATGACCCTGCCGAAGTACTCAATGATGCGCTCCCCTTTTTTGTAGGCGCGCGTCGCAAAGAGGCCGAGCCCGGCGCTCGACCTCCCTACCCGAACTCCCTCGGGGTTAGTGGCTTTCTTGGTGCTCATACCGTTATACTAGATATATCATGCCGACCGATTTGGTGCCAAATAAAGGCAAGGATCTCGACGCCGTTGCACTCGGCGTCCGCTATTTGCGTCTCCCCATCAAGACGCGGCTCATACAGGAGGGCGACGATTTGATGAAGCTTCTTGAGGAGTACGCCGTACCGCACCTGCGCCCCGGCGATCTCCTTTTCATCAGTGAAAAAGTAGTCTGCGTGACCCAGGGCCGCATCATCCCGACCAAAGACGTGCGAACCACCTGGCTCGCCCGCTTCCTCTCGAGCAAAGTCCGCAATCATGCCGGCACGCCGCAGTTCCGCGGGCTCGGGCACGGTACCGCCCCGGCGATGCAGCTCCTCATTGAAGAGGCGGGGGTCCCGCGCGTGCTGTTCGCCGCGCTTGTGGCGGCCGTTACCCGCCCCTTGGGCATTAAGGGCGCGTTCTATTACCTGGTCGGCAAACAGGCGAAGTCCATCGACTGCCCCATGTCCTGGACGCTCGAACCCTATACCGACTACGCCAAAAAAGCGCCCAAAGACCCGAACGGCGTCGCGCGCAAGGTAAGGGAGCGCTTCGGCGCCGAAACCGTCATAGTGGATGCCAATTACCGCGGCGCGTTCTCGCTCGGCAAATCCACTTCCGCCATTTCGGAGAAATTCATCCGGGAGGTGCTTCGCGACAATCCTGCCGGACAAGACAGCGAAATGACGCCCTTCTTCATCATCCGTAAAGCGTTGACGTAACTCCGGCAATCGCCTATAAGAACGGGAGGACAGAGGCGATGTCCTTCACTTGAAGGAGGATTGGTCATGGCACTGAAGAAGATCAGAGGAAGGTCGACGCAGCCGCAGGTTCGCAAAAAAGCGCGGATGCGGGCGCCACAAAAGCGGACGGAACCGGAACCGCTTTCACCGAGCGCGCAACGAGTCGCGAGGTCATTTGCCTTCGGGTAGGAACCGATCAAGGGCACAAAGGCGGATAATATCCGCCTTTTCTTTATATCGGCTACGTCCGCGGATGGGACTTCTTCCACTCGATGATCTTTCCGGCCGCGAGCTCCATAGCATCGGCCCTGCGCACGTAGCGCCAATTCCCTTTGGGCACGAGGAAATAGTGCTTGCGCTCGGCGAGCGCATCGGCGACGTTCCAGAGATCTTTCTCGCCCGTAAGCCAATCAGTTCCGAATCGGCGCATATCCAAGGGCTTGGAATAGCATTCCAGCGTTTTCTCCCGCGTCTCGTTCATGAACCATTCGTGGAAATACGAGAGCGCAAGCTCGCGCGGCGTGCGGTACACGGGGTCGCGGAAGCGGAGCACGGCGTGATTCGTCTTACTCACGGCACCGTACCGCCCGCCGCGCTTGTAAAGCGCGACGACGTGATCCACATCCCCTTTCCCCATCCGGGACGAGAGATTCATGATCAAGGGCGGCTCGCCGGCTATCCAGAGCGCGGCGGCGGCCAGCATCGCTCCCTCAATGCAGTGCATCTTTTTCGCCGCGAGCACGCGGCGCGGCGACATGTGCGTGTCGCCCTTCTTTTCAAAATTAAAAGCGAACGTATCCAGGAAATCCTGTATCTTCGCCGGCGTCGAGAGGCCCGCAAGCGTTTTGTATTCACTTGAAGTCAGTCCGGATTCGGAAAGCGTGAGACGCCGCATGCGGATAAGGATACCGCACAAAAACACGCGGCGCCCCTAGGGGCGCCGCGCGTTCCGGAGCGGTACTTGTCCGGAGTTATTTGTTGAGTGCGAGCGAATCCGATTTCCCGGTGACGAGCTTCGCAAGCTCTTCCTGAGTCTTCGGGATGTGGTTAATATCCACGTGCCCCACGACGCGAATGACGACGCCGTCACAGATGCCGAGTATTTGCGCGGCGTTCTTCAAACCCTTGTCGGTCGTACGGTAATCCCGCTTCGTATCGAGGAGCACGTCAACGCGCTTGGTGAACTTTGCGTTCATCGTGTCTTCAATGACGCGATAGCCGATGCGGGAAGCAACGACGCCGTAACCGCAGGTGCCGTCCGAGGAGATGTTCGAGCCGTCGAGTTCGATGATGGTACCGAACGGAAGTTCCGTAGCAAAGTCCTGGGAACGCGCGGCGATAACCTCCGGGTTGGAGTAGGCGCCGCTGGCCGTCTCAAGCGGATTGCCGTCCGTCTGCGCCGCTACGGCGTTGTAGGCGGTCAGCGTAACCGTATAGCTCGGCGATGAAGGGGTTTGAGCGTGAGCCGGTAGCGCCAGGCCGCCGGACAAAAGCAAAAACCCCATAAGGGTCGTAAGTGGTAACATTGGGTGTTTTAGTACCGAAATAGCTTGTAACTACCTCGTTAATTCAAATATTAGCACATTGACAATATAATGTCAATAGGTCTGGTATATTCGTGCTACCATACAGAGAACCCCGAACAATGCGGTATTTGAACCTCACGACCCTCATACTTCCCGGGTTAGTCGCTCTTCTCCTTGCGGGAGCGCTCGCCTTCTCTCTCCCCGCCCTGTACCTCGCCGCCATCGGCCTCGGCGTCCTTGCCATCTTCATAGCCGCGTATGAAGAAATGCGCACCGGCGGCGTATCGCTCGATTACATCGCCTTCCTTGCGCTCGTGCTCGCCGCCTTTACGAACGAGTACCTCGCCGGCGCCGTCATCGCGCTTATGTACACCGGCGGCGAAGCGCTCGAGGCGTATGCCGGCCGGCGCGCTGAAGCATCGCTCGCCGCCCTGCTTGCCCGCATCCCGAAAACCGCGCTCGTGAAAGATGTGGACGGGGAGAATAAAGAGGTTCCGCTGGCTTCCGTTGCGACCGGTGCGGTCATCATCATACGGAGCGGCGAACTGGTCCCGCTCGACGGCTTGCTCGCTTCGCCGCACGCCGTCTTGAACCTCGCAAACCTGACCGGCGAACCGTTGCCTGAAACGATGGACGAGGGGGCCTTTGTAAAAAGCGGGAGCGTGAACGCGGGCGAGGCGTTCGAACTCGCGGTCCAGGGGACGCTGGCGACATCGACCTATGCAAAGATCGTGGACCTGGTGCGGGACGCGCAGAAGAACCAGGCGCCGTTCGTCCGGATGACGACCGCGGCGAACCTGCCGTTCACCATCCTCACGCTCCTCATCTCCGGCGGCGCGTACCTCCTCACCGGCGACATCGTGCGCGTGCTCGCTGTGCTCGTCATCGCAACGCCCTGCCCGCTCATCATCGCCGCACCGGTCGCTTTCATCGGCGGCCTCTCGCGCGCGGCGGGGCGGAACATCATCGTAAAAACGCCGGCCGCGCTCGAATCCATCGCCGGCATTACGACCGTCTTTTTTGATAAGACCGGCACGCTCACTCTCGGCGAACCGCAATTGACCGATATCACGCTCCTGGATCAGGAGGCCACCGAGTCGCAGGTGCTCTCGCTCGCCGCCGCGCTTGAATACCACTCCATCCACCCGCTCGCGCGCGCCGTCATCACCGCCGCAAAGAAGCATAATTTTACTCCCGCGCCGGCGCGCGATGTGGCTGAAGTCATCGGGAAAGGCGTCACCGGCGCCGTGGACGGCCATTACATTTCCATAGAACAGGCGCCGGAAGAGCATCATAAGGAAGGCGGCATCTCGCTCCTCCTCTCCGAAGACGGCAATCCGCTCGCGGTGCTCCACTTCAATGATGTGCTCAAAGAGAATGCGAAGAAGTTCCTTACCGATCTTACGCGCTCCGGATTGAAAGTCGCTGTGCTCACAGGCGACCGGAAAGAGCACGCCGACGCGATATTCGCCGGTCTCTCGCTCGATGTGTGCGCGGACTGCACGCCGGAAGATAAATACCGCCTGGTAGAGGAAGCAAAGAAACGCGGAGAGAAAGTTGCGATGGTGGGCGACGGGCTCAACGACGCGCCCGCACTGGCAAAAGCGGACATCGGCATCGTTTTCTCCGGCACGGAAAATAGCGCGTCCATCGAAGCGGCGGACGTGGCCATCCTCGGCCACGACGTCCTGCTTATCCAAGAACTCTTTGCGCTCTCCAAGCGCTCGGTGCGCATCGCGGGACAGAGCGTGTATACCGGCATCGGTCTCTCGGCCGCCGGCATGTTGTTCGCCGCATTCGGCCTCATCGTCCCGGTAGAAGGCGCTCTGCTCCAGGAAGGCATAGACGTGGCGGTGATCCTGAACGCGCTCCGCGCGGCGTTCAAGCCGCGCGCATAAAAATCCCCGGCAAGGCCGGGGATTTGGGAGGAACAACTGGGTCTATTGATCGGGATCAAGTTCGCCCGTCGTGCGTTCCGAATAGAAACGACCGTCGTCCGGGCACAGGAAGGCGGCGATTCCCCCTGTGAACCGCCGGAGCGTTTCGGGTGGACAGATCTCGAGATATTCTTCAAGACCCACGAAGGCGAGGCCCGAGGTCGGTCCCGGCTGCGGCTCCACGTCCCTCCAGAGCCTGCGCATTGCGATGAAAGAGTCTTTGCGGGTTTCTTCGATGACAACGTCAACGACTTCTTCCCATGGAAGCGTCACATCCTCTTCCATTTTCTTCTTATCGCGTGCGCCGGGCACCCGCTCGCCGAGCCTCGGACGGACGCCGATAATGAGCGTGTCCGGATGGTTCGCCCTGAAGAAACGCCCGACGCCACAGGCAGTACCGCCCGAACCCATGGCGATGGTAATGACGCGCGGAGCTTGGCCTAGCACCCGAACGATTTCGGGACCGGTATATAACTCGTGCCCGTGTACGTTGCCCATATGCTTGTACTGGTCCAGGTGCACATGGCCGGGCCGCCGCCCTTCTTCTTGCGCTCGTTCCGAGACTTTTTCCCCGACCTCGATAAGCTCGACTCCGGGAAGCGCCGCGAGAATCCCCTTCTTGCTTTCCGGGACATCTTTCGACAGCACCACCTTGACCATCTTGAAAGCGAACGCCCGCGCGAGGCGCGCGACCGCGTGTGCAGTGTTGCCCGAGGAGTCGACGACCATGGTGTGCTTCCCTTCGTAAAGCCCGTTCTTGAAATCCTCCAGCATCATTTGCGCCGCAGGTATCGTCTTGATGTGCGGAAATACACCGAAAGAAACGAGAGCGGTAACGTCGATCCCGGCTTCCTCGAAAGAGGACGGGAGGCGGCGCGCTGTCATGAATTCAAGCCCCTCCGGATACAGAGCGCCGAAAATAGGATTGGCGTAGACATCTTGAAGCGTGCGTTTCATTTCATTCCCCTTCAGGAAGTTAAAAGAAAGACGCCCTCTCGTTACAAAGGGCTTCTGGGACGCACCATACCTTAATTCAAGACGGACGCCAACCCTTTTTTACCTCGGTGAGTTTGTTCTCTTTGTCCACGAAAACAGTCGTGGGGTGCGGCATTTTCTTCGCCTCCTCCTCGCTCACCTGCACATAGGACAGGATGATGACCATATCGCCCTTCTTGAAATGGTGCGCCGGCGGGCCATTGAGGATGATCTCGCCCTTCCCTTCTTCGCCCCGCACGATGTACGTCTTCCACGAGATTCCGTTCGCGAGGCTATTGACCAGAACCGACTGGTTCGGGAGCAGACCGGCGGCATCAAGGAGCAAGCCGTCTATCGTAATGGACCCCATATAATCAAGGTCGGCGTCGGTAACCGTCGCTCGATGTATTTTTGCCAGACAAACTTCCAGTTGCATAAACGGAATATAGCATGGACGGGTTCCGCTGTGCACTACGGCGCCCGTAAGCGCCTTGCGGGTGGTATTGTGGAGATGCTCACTTTTTATTTATGAGCACCGCCTTTTTAGCGAATATCGTCGCACTGCTCTTTTCGTTCTTCGTCATAGGAGCAGTATTAGGGGCGCTCTTCTCGCAACCGATACGGGAAAAGCTCGTGGAGATACTCCGTCTCAGGCGTCTCCTCCTTCTCGACAAGCATCCGCACAATCCCATCATTCATCCGGGCACTCACCCGTGGACGGCCGAAGCGGTGTTGAACCCGGCAGCGCTCGTGCTCCAGAACCGCACGCATCTCATTTACCGCGCCATCGGCATGGACGGCGTCTCGCGCCTCGGCTATGCAAGCAGTCCGGACGGCCTCCTTTTTGATAAACGTTTTCCTTACCCTGTCTACGTCGCGCAGAAACCGCGGAATATCCCCGGCCACGCACAGCGGTACTCTTTCGTCCTCTACCCTTCAGGCGGCAGTTGGGGCGGTTGCGAGGACCCGCGCATGGTGGATATCGAGGGCCGCATTTATATCACCTTTAATATGTTCGACGGCTGGGACTACATCCGCGTCGCCGTTATTTCAATATCCGAGGACGATTTCCTGTCCGAACAATTCTGGAAATGGGACGGGCCGCACATTCTCTCTCCGCCGAGTCAGATCCATAAAAACTGGGTAATGTTCCCCGAAAAAATCGCTGGTAAGTACGCAATTCTCCACAGTATCGTTCCAAAAGTAGAAGTCGCCTACGTCAACTCCATCGAAGACGTCGGTACCGAAGAACCCTTCATCAAGAGCTGGGAGGGTCCGCGCCCGAGCGCTCCAGGTCGGGAGGGTGCATGGGACAGTGTCATTCGTGGCGCTGGCCCGCCGCCCATCAGAACCGATCGCGGCTGGCTTTTGTTCTATCACGCGACACAAGAAAATGAACGCCATCTCTATAAAGTCGGCGCGATGCTCCTTGACCTTGAGGACCCGACAAAGGTGCTCTATCGCTCGTCCGGACCGGTTATTGTGCCGAATGAGCACTACGAAAATCACGGCAAGCCGGGCATCGTGTACGCCTGCGGCGCGGTGGTGCGAAACGGCCAGCTTTTCGTCTACTACGGCGGCGCGGACAAGGTCATCTGCGTCGCCACTACGCCGCTTGCGTCTTTCGTTGACGCGCTGGTCAGAGGCAACCAGCCGGAGCTGGAGTCTATGGAGCTCGCACAGGCTCCAGAGAACACATGAAGCTCCTTAGGAAAGTAAGTGCGCGCGAAGTGAAGCGTACGTTCGTTATCGCGAACGATATCCGGATCCAGAAAAACGGCAGGAGGTTCTTGGGCAGAATAACGGAAGAGGAGTTCCGGAAAAAATTCTCGCGATCAAAACAAAAGGGCCTCAGGATGACGACCAAACAGCTTGATGCGCGCGTTTCTCCCGACTGGCCCCGACGGCTTCATGCCTATAACGAGAGCGACTGGTACCTGGGAGAAGTCACGGTGAATGAAATCGGCACCTGGAAGAAAGCCGGAGACCTGCCGCTCTCTTGGACGAACGGCTCGCTCAAAGACACGGCCGACAAAGTACGCAGCGCTATCGAAAAAGATTCCGGTAGATTCGCCAAGCGGGCGCGGCGAGCGGTGAAAAATATGCTCGCCACGAACGTCGGGCTCCTCCAGAAGGAAAAATATCTCCTCCCCATCATATTCAAGGGCGGGACGGGAACCCGCGGGAGAAAGGGATTGAAGCGTCAAATGAAGGGCGATATTGATGACGGATGCATGCGGTCTATCGCGCTTGCGGTGCACGGCGTCAAAACTATCCGTGCGTATATCGGTTTTCCGAAGGAGACGCGGGCGGTACACTAGGGAGTATGTTCGTCATCCGCCGAGAATCCCATAACCCCATCCTTGCGCCACGGCGCGAGCGCCCGTGGGAATCCATGGCCACCTTTAACCCTTCCGCCGTGCGCACCCAGGAGGGCGTGTATCTCTTTTACCGCGCGTTCGGCAACCCCGACGCGCTCCAAACGCCGACGGCAGGCCTCTCGAGCATCGGATTGGCGTTCGCCGAAGACGGCGTCCATTTCCATTCGCGCGAGCAAGTCATCGTCCCGATGGAGGAGTGGGACCGGTTCGGCTGCGAAGACCCGCGCGTGACGTATTTTGAAGGCCGCTGGTACTGTTTCTATACCGCGCTCGGCGGCTACCCCTTCGGCCCCGACAACATCAAAGTAGCGGTCGCGGTCGGCGATGCACCGAACAAATTCACGGAGCGGCATCTCGTCACGCCGTTCAACGCCAAGGCGGCGACGCTCTTCCCCGAACGTGTGAACGGCGATATTGTCCTTCTCCTCACCGCGCACACCGACTGGACCGCGGAGCACCCGCGTGCCACCATCGCGCTCGCGCGAGCGAGGCATATTGAGGAATTCTTCGACCCCGAATACTGGCGGGTATGGCACGAACACCTCGCCGACCACGCGCTCCCCGAATTGCACCGCACTGACCGGGACCACATTGAAGTCGGCGCGTCGCCGCTGCTCACCGAGAAGGGGTGGCTCCTCATCTATTCCTACATCCAGAATTATTACGACGGGGACAAGCGCATCTTCTCGGTGGAAGCGGCGATGCTTGACCGCGATGATCCGCAGAAACTCATCTCCCGCACGGAGTCGTTCCTCATCCCGCAGGAATTTTACGAGGAGTACGGGCTCGTACCGCATATCGTCTTCCCCACGAGTGTGACGCTCGCCGACCACGGCATGCTCGATATTTGGTACGGCGCGGCCGATACCGTCTGCGCGAAAGCGAGCGTGAAGCTCGCCGACCTCCTGCGCGCACTGGACCCGGAAGAGCCTGCGCGCACCTTCATCCGTTCGGAGGAGAACCCGATCCTTTCTCCGCAGGGCGCCGGGTTCGAAAGCCGCGCTGTGTTCAATCCAGCCGCCATTGAACTCGACGGTTCCATATACATCCTCTACCGCGCGATGGACCAGGCGAACACCTCCACCATCGGACTCGCCGTTTCCAAAGACGGCGTCACCATCGGCGAACGCTTACCCGAGCCCATCTATGTGCCGCGCGCCGATTTTGAGATGAAGCGCGGCAGCCCGGTCGGGAATTCCGGTTGCGAGGACCCGCGCATCGTGCGCATTGGCGACACGCTCCACATGACCTATACCGCATACGACGGCGTGCACTCGCCTTCCGGCGCGGTAACCTCTATAAGCGTGGAGGATTTCCTTGCGCGCCGCTGGAGCGCGTGGAGCACGCCGTTCATCCTGACCCCCGAAGGCGTGGACGACAAAGACCTCGTGCTGATGCCCGAGAAAATGGGAGGGAACTTCATGCTCTTCCACCGCATCAACAGCATGATATGCGCCGACATCCTCCCCGACCTGTTCTCCGGCACGCGCGCCAGCCGCTGTATTGAAATTATGGGCCCGCGCCTCGGGATGTGGGACGGCTCGAAGGTCGGCAGCGCGGCTCCGCCCATCAGGGTCGGCAACAATTGGCTGATGATCTACCACGGCGTCTCGCGCCATTCCACCTACCGCCTCGGCGCCGCGCTCCTGGACGCCGCCGGCTCCGCAGTCCTCGCGCGCACCGCCGACCCGGTGTTTGAACCGACAGAGAAATACGAGCGGGAGGGCGAAATCGCGAACGTCGTCTTCTCCTGCGGCGCCGTCGTCCGCGGCGATACGGTCTTCCTCTACTACGGTGCGGCGGACAAGGTCATCGGCGTCGCGACCGGTTCTCTTTCGCACATCCTTAATGCACTCACATGATCAAGGCGCTCATTTTTGACCTGGACGGCACGCTCGCAGAGAGCAAATCGCCGATGACCGCCGAGATGGGCGCGACGCTTGCGCGCCTCCTCGAGAGGATGCCGGTCGCCGTGATGTCCGGCGGCTCCTACGCGCAGTTCCAGAAACAAATGCTGGTTGCTCTGCCGCCGAATGCGAACCTCGCGAACCTGTATCTCTTCCCCACAAGCGCCGCACAATGCTACACCTGGAAAGACGGCGCGTGGCAGTTCCTCTACAACAATCCGTTCACGCCGGAAGAAAAATCAAAAGTGCTCGAAGCGCTCGCTGAATCGCTCCGCGAGACCGGTCTTGACGTCCCGCCGCCGCAGCTTTGGGGCGAACAAACTGAAGACCGCGGCACGCAGATCACGTGGTCCGCACTCGGCCAGCAAGCGCCCATTGAGATGAAAAGGGCGTGGGACCCCGACCGAAAAAAACGCGCTCCGCTTCAGGCGGCGCTCCTTGCGCGCCTTCCCGAATTCTCCGTCCGCGTGAACGCGACGAATTCCATCGACATCACGCGCGCCGGTATGACAAAAGCGTATGGCGTACGCAAGTTCTCCGAAATGCTCGCTCTGCCGATTCCCGACATGGTGTATGTAGGCGATGCGCTCTTCCCGGGCGGCAACGACGAGATAGTGAAAGAGACCGGCATTCCCACGCGGCAGATAAGCGGTCCCGCCGAAACCGCCGAGGTGATAGAAGAGACTCTGGCTAACGCATAAGCCGCACGAGGCGGATAGTCTCGAACGAGTGCCGGCCGCGAAGCGCATGGAAAACGGGCGAGAGCTTGTCGCCTTTCACGGTTGCGAGCGCCTCGTGTATCTCGTCGATGACGTCCATCGGAACGAGATGGGCGAAATCGGCACGGACGAGTTTCCCCAGCTCGGCGAGCTCTTCCAGGTGATGCACGATGGTGGAGGCAACGAGCCCGCGCTCCTTCGCGACTTCTTTGAGCGACTTGCCGTCGCGCGCGGCCTGAAGCGTCTCCGCGAGCCGCCCGGGCAACCCCCCGGTACCCCCTTTCATATTCCGCGCTTCGCGCTTGGCGCCTTCATCAAGCCACGCACCGCCGAGCGCCTTTACGAACTTCTTCTGCATTGAAATTTTGTCCGCCTCCGGCATCTCATCGAACGCATCCCGCGCCGCCTCGCTCGCGGCGCGGAAATCCCTGTCTTTTTCCAGTATTTCCGGGTGCACTTCAAGCGCGCGCTGGTTGAGACCGGTGAGGTATACCCCGGAGAGCCTCCGCACGCGCGAGAGCGCCACATATCCCTGCCCGTATTCAAAAGCTCTGGAGAGATCCATAATCGCGGCGTCCATGCTCATCCCCTGGCTCTTATGCACGGTCATCGCATAGGCGAGCCGGAGCGGTATCTGGGACACGCTTGCCTTCACTTTCCCCTGCTCTTCCAGTTGCCACTCCATCGGCTCGGTCGTGATCCGCAGGCCGTCTTTCGTCTTTACGATGGGAGTCCCATCCGCGCCCCAGCCGGCGACGATGCCGAGCGTCCCGTTGACGAATTTCCCCTGCGGCGAGTTCTTGGTGAACATTACCGCCGCGCCTTCTTTGAGTTCCAGCACTTCCGGCGAAAGGCACCCGCGCTTGAGCCCCTCCACAAGCGTGTCCTTCCCTTTATCGCTCATCCGGAATCTCATGACTTTTCCCGGAAGTTTCGCGAGCTCCGCGGCGTTGATGCGGTCCACGTCGGCATTGTGCGAGAAGAGCTTCGGCGCATCTACCGGATGTTCCTCGTCAGTTACGACACGGCGTGTCGTGAGGTGTTCGTAATGCATCTCCTCGACGAGCCCTGAGCGTATCGCGGAGAGCACGCCGAGAAATTCAGGGTCGTCCTGCCGATACTGCTCGGTGAGATAACAGGTGATGAGATTGAGGTCGCGCCAGACCGGCGAGCGGTATGCGAATTGCACCTCTGAATTTCGCGAGACCGGCGGCAGTTGGAAAAAGTCGCCGACCAGCACGACGACGAGCCCGCCGAACGGCGAGTCCGTGCGCCGCACTTCGCGGCAGATAGCATCCGCCATCTCAAAGGTCGCCGCGGAGAGCATGGAAATTTCTTCGATGATGAGCACCTTTGCTTTCTGGATGCGCCGCGCCACGTGCTCTTTGCTCGCGATGCGGTCCACGTCGGCTCGCGAAAGCGATTCGGAAATGCCGATGCCGCTCCAGGAATGGAGCGTCATTCCGCTCACGTGCGTTGCGGCGATGCCGGTGGCCGCCGTCACCGACGGTTCAATGCCGCAGGCGCGGAGCCACGCAACGAATGCATTGATGGTATGCGTCTTGCCGCTCCCCGGCTCGCCGGTGAGATACACATTTGCGCCCGTCTTCAGAATGGTGAGCGCCTCGCCTTGGGTCATGGGGTTTTAGTATACCTTCTGGGCGGGCGGGAGCATACGCGAGGCGCGGACGAACCATTTGCGCGCTTCTTCTACGACCATAATGGACGACGCCACGAGGACGATAAGGAGCCAGTCGGACGGACCGAGCGGGGCCGTATGCAGAACGGCTTGGAGGGGAGGCGCATATACGGCGAGCAGTTGCAGGACGATGACGATGAGCGTTGCGCCGACGAGGTACCGGTTTGAGAAAGGATTTATGCGGAAAACTGACTCTGTTTCGGAACGGCAATTCCACGCGTTCATCCACTGAAACACGGCGAGTACGGTAAGCGACACCGTCCACGCCTTCGTGATGTCTCCTCCGTCGTTCATCGCGAAGAGGTACAGCGTCCCGACCATCATCGGAAGCGCCATGAACGCCATGCGCACAGCCATGAGGCTGTCCACCAGGTATTTCTTCGGGTGTTCGAATGCGCGCGAAAGGAGGCCTTTCTCCTTCGGCTCCATGGCGAGCGCCACGTCGAGAAACCCGTCCGTGACAAAGTTGAGCCACAGTATCTGCACGGCCAACAGCGGCAACGGGAAGCCGATGACGAGCGCGCCGAGTATGACCAGCACCTCTCCTATGCTCGTTGAGAAGAGGTACAGAAGAACCTTCTTTATAGTGACGTAGATGCTTCTTCCCTCCTCCACTGCGGAAATGATGTTCCCGAAATTGTCGTCAAGAAGGACGATGTCGGCCGCCTCCTTCGCCACTTCCGTGCCGATGACCCCCATGGCGACGCCGAGATCGGCCGCGACCAGAGAAGGCGCGTCGTTCACGCCGTCGCCGGTCATGGCGACGATCTCGCCGCGTTTCCGGTACGCCTGAATGATGCGCAGTTTATGTTCCGGCGTCACGCGTGCAAAGACCGATACGCCCGCAAGCTGATTCGCGAGCTCGAGGTCCGAGAACGCGTCCATCTCTTCGCCGGTGATGATGTCATCGCCCGGATGCCAGATGCCGGCGGTAGTGGCGACCATGCGTGCGGTGAGTTTGTGGTCGCCGGTTATCATGACGACCTTGATGCCGGCGGCGGCGGCGCGTTTTACCGTCTCGGCGACCTCCTCTCTCAGCGCGTCCTGAATGCCGAAGTATCCGCAGAACACGAGGCGGTCGGCGGGCTGGCCGACCGCGCGGGGACGCGCATCTTCCCGCGTCGCATACGCCACGACGCGCAATCCTCGCTCGGACATCCGGTCCGCGAGCGCCGTCAGGCGTTCCCGTTCTTTTTCTCCGAGCGCCTTCACCGCTCCGGCGCTTCGTATGTGCGTAGAGAGCGCCAGCACCGCTTCCGGCGCGCCGATAATACTGAGGAGTATCGCGTCGCCGACCGCGTGTTCCGTTGCGTGATATTTCAGCTTGTAATCAAAGGGCGTCTCGGACAGGAGCGGCATCTCTCCAAGCAGATCATCTTTGCGGAATCCCATCTTCTCGCCGAAGACGAGCAGAGCCGCTTCGGTCGGATCGCCGGCAACGCGCCAACGCTTCTCTTCGGCCGAATACGAGACGCGTGCGTTCGCCACGAGCGTCGCGATCTTGCCGGCGTAGAGGAGCGCCTCATGATTCGCCGGTGCGACGGCCGAACCGTCTAGTTCCACCGAACCCGTCGGCTCGTATCCTACGCCGCCGATGTGGTACTCCGAGCCTTCGATGAAGGCTTCGCTCACGACCAGTTCGTTCTTCGTGAGCGTGCCGGTCTTATCGAGCGCGATGATGCGCGCTTGCCCGAGCGCCTCCACCGCCTGCAGTCGCTTCACCAGCGCGTTCCGTTTGCTCATCCGCCACACGCCGGTCGCAAGCACGAGCGTGATGACGATGGGCAATCCCTCGGGAATGATGGAGACCGTGAGCGAGACGACGGTCGCAAAGATAATGGGAAGCGCCTGTCCCTCCATGAGGCCGAGCAGGAGGAGCGTTCCGCTTATGAGCGCGACGACGAGGATAATGGCCCGCGAGAGCGCGCGGATGTTCGCTTTGAGCGGTATCTCGGAGTCGACCGCGGCGACTTCGCGGGCGATGCTGCCGATAACGGTCGCGAGACCGGTGGCAACGACCAACGCCCGCCCGTTGCCGGTAACGACGTTCGTCCCCTTGAAAACCATGTTCCGCTGTTCGGCCGTCGGCAGTTCTTTGCGGTCGATGCTTTCGGCCGCCTTCCCCACCGGGTTTGATTCTCCGGTTAACGACGCTTCGTCTATCTTCAGCGTGTGCGCTTCCAGAATGCGCGCATCGGCGGGCACTTTCTCGCCCTCGTTCAGGATGATGATATCGCCGGGGACCACGCCGCGGTCGGAGATGATGTTCTCGATCCCGTCGCGCACCACCGTCGCCCTTGTTTCGACGAACGATTCGAGCGCGCGAAGCGTGTTCTGCGCCCTTCCCTCCTGTATCGTCCCCACGATCGCATTGAAAAGAAGCACCGCAAAAATGATGAGGCCGTCGACCGTCTCTCCCAGGAACAAGACCGCGGCGGCGGCGGCAAAAAGAATGTATATGAGCGGGCTCTGGAATTGCCGCAGGAAAAGGACGACGAGACCTTCCGGTTCCGTTTTCGGTAATTCATTGGGGCCGTATTCTCGCAACCGCTCGGCCGCCGTAACTGCGGAGAGCCCGTGTTCATTCGAACCGAGCTCTATAATGGCCGCCGAGACGGATTTTGCGTACCAATTTCCGTTCACTCTCGCATTGTACCAGTCTCACGACCGCCTTTGCGGCCGATGTTCTTTAGTCTGCGACGCACGTACCGCCCGTATCGGGATTGCTGACTTTGAGAACGCAGTGGTAGCCCGCGGCGCAGGTCGGCGCGTTCCGGATGAATCCGCCGCAGTGCGCACCGGCCTTGCCGCCCGTGGCGGCCGGCGCGCCGTTCAACGTGCTCTCAGCGTGTATCTGCTCGTAGAAAACGCCGAGACTGAAGGCGATATAGAACGTCGCCAGGAACACGGCAACCGCCGCCAACTTCGAATACCAGGTCACCCTATTCCATTCGATCTTCATACCGATAGTATACCAAACCGCCGCCAATACGGCGGCGGTTTGATGGGAAACGCGAGTATCGTCAGCCGCGGTGCATCCGATTCCAGATGCGCGCGAATATGAGGCCGAAGATGTAGCCGGCGACCGTGGTGAGAATGATAAGCGTAGCCGCCGCACTCATGTCGAACGACTTCACGACGTACGGCAGGCTTATCATGTGCATCCAGAGGACGAAGTCCACGAGCGGCTGCGCCCATCCGAACGCGACGAGAAGCGACCAGACGAGGTGCCAGCCGCCGATGAACAGACCTATCGAAAGCGCGGCTTTCTGAGGATTAAGGTGATGATCCATGATGGAAATGCGATTACTCGGTTAATACCGTTCATGATACCGCCGCCCCACGAAGCTGGGCGGCGGTAAGTGCATAACTCAGAGCGGCCGCAAACGGCGAGCGGAAAAAACGGAGGCAACGAACGCCGCGACGAAGAACAGCATGCCGGTGAAGCACGGGGTCTCCAGCGGCGGCGTGCCCGGATTGCAGCTCACCGAGACGGCGCCCGCGCCGAGCAGTTTGTAGTAGTCGGCCGCTTCATAGAGGAACACGGAGCCGGCGAACACGACGCAGAACAGGAGAAAATTCCGGAGCGCCCGCCCGCTTCCCCACTGCGGCCGCTGGTAGACGCGGAGCGACCAATAGAGCGCGGCAAGGAACGCGAGCGAGCCGTACAGGCAGGCGGTTAAAAACGGGTTCGGCACGGAAAGGTCGTTGAATCGGAATACCGTGCCGTAAAGCGCTTGGAAGTTGAGGAACTGCGGAAAGAGCTTTGACCAGGAAAATATGGTCCCCGCGAAAAGAAAGAGCGACTGAATGAGGAGCGTTGTTTTTATAGGCATAGGTTATTCATACCGAAGCGCTTCGGCCGGTTCCATTCGGCTTGCCGCGCGGGCCGGGAGCACGCCGGAAAGCACGCCGGTGATGAAGGTAATGATGAGGATGACCAGCAATTCAAGGTAGTCAACGGAGGCGAGACTGAAAAGGCCGGGCGCGCCATAGCTCGCCCCCGCGATGCCGATGCCCCAACTCACCAAGAGCCCGAGCACGATGCCGAGGAATCCGCCCACAAGCCCGATGATGCCCGACTCGATAAGGAAGAGCGACATGATGGCGTCGCGGGAAGCGCCGACCGCCTTCATAATGCCGATCTGTTTCGTGCGCTCCAGCACGGACGTGTACATCGTGTTCATGATGCCGACCGCTCCGACGAGAAGCGATACGAGCGCGATGATGACGAGCACCAATTCCACGACCCCGATGATATTGCCGACGATGGCGGTGGTTTTGACCGGCGTGAGTATCGTGAACTCCTCCACCTCCTTCTGCTTCTGCAGTTCGAACCGCACCATGCGGGCGACAAGGTCCGCGCTATAGCCCTGCTCTACCCGGACGATCGCGGTCATCGCTCCCGGCTTCACTCCGGAAATGAGGTGGAACAGGTCCCACGACATGTAGAACGAATTATCGTCGTCGCGGTTCCCCATCGTCTGGAAGACGCCGGCGACGCGCAAGCGCTTTGATTGAATAATGATCTCGTCGCCGGCGCGTACCTTGGTCTTGAAGAGCGTATTGGCCGCCAGGTAACCGAGCATGATCTCATTGCTGTCCTCGGCCTTCGGCCACGCGCCGTCGGAAAGCGCCACGCCCATGGATTCCTCAAAAATGGGGCGCAACACGTCCCAGCGCGAGGAGTGCACGAAGACGGCCTTCTTCTCGCCCTTGACCTCGGCATTCAGGGTGCCGACGTCGAACGGCGCCGCCACTTTGACGCCCGGTATGCGGCCCAGGTCCGTGATGTCGGCATAGTTGAACTTCTGCCCGCCGACAAATCCGAGGATGATGTTGGATTCCTCTCCGGGCAATATCATGAGCAGATCGCTGCCGAACATCTGCAGTTGTTTGTTGACGATATTCTTCAGCCCGCCGGAAAGGGAAAGGATGATGACCACCAGCATGATGCCGATGATGATGCCGATGACGGTGAGCCAGCTCCGGAGCGGCCGGTAGCGTATTCCTTTGAAGGTGAGCCGTAAAAAGTCGTTCAGCATATCAGTCGGTATAGGTCTTCGTGTGCCGAAGGTGGCCCGGAATGGTCTTCCCGTCCCTAAGCGTGATGACCTGGTCCGCCTTGAGCGCAATGTCGGCATCGTGCGTCACGATGATGAGCGTCTTTTTCTCCGTCTTGTTGAGCGTGATGAGCATGTCCAGTATCTTGTCGCCGGTCACAGAATCCAAGTTCCCGGTCGGCTCGTCGCCGATGATGATCTCGGGGTCGTTCGCAAGCGCGCGCAGGAGCGCGACGCGCTGCTGCTCCCCGCCGGAGAGTTCGGTCGGGCGGTGGTCCATTCGCTCGCCGAGCCCGATATCGCCGAAATGCCGCTCCAGGACCTCGCGCCGCATGCCGTCCCTCGTCTCGGAGAAGATCATGGGCAGTGTCACATTGTCATATGCGGTGAGCCACGGGATGAGATTGTACTGTTGGAACACGAAGCCGAATTTTTCCGACCGCAATACCGTGCGTTCGTCGTCGGTCGTCGCAGTTATGTCTTTCCCGTCCAGGTTCAGGATGCCCGAGGTCGGCTTGTCCAAAAGCCCTATCATATTCAAGAGCGTGCTCTTGCCGGAGCCGGACGCGCCGATGATGACGGTGAAATCGCCGTCCCAGATGTGGACGTTGATGCCGCGGAGCACCTCGGTCACCACGCCGCCGTCGTGGAACACTTTCCACACGTCGTGCAGGTGTATCATCGGCTCGCCCTGGAATCGCTCCGGGTCGGTCTTGAATCGCTTTGCGCACGGTTCGCTGCAAAAATAGAAATGCCCGCCGGCGACCTTCGCCTCGACGAAATCGGTGGAGCCCGAGAGGTCCATCCCGCACACGGGGTCGCGGCTCTCTGGAGGGAGCGCCTTCATAACGCTCACTCGGCGGACACGACGACCGTCTGCCCTTCCCGGAGGTCGCCGCCCGTTATTTCCACGAAGTCGCCGTCGGTGATGCCGGTCCGTACATCGATCCGCTTCACCGATTCCTCGGAGACCGCCTTGGAGAGGCCCGGCAGGAGCGCCTTCACGTACTTCGTCGCGCCGTCCGAATACACCGCGAGCGCCGGCACGCGCAGGACGCCTTTCTTGAGGCCGGAAAGGATGGTCGCGTCGGCGCTCATGCCGGAGCGGATGTTCGCGCCGCCGGCATCGAATATGATGTTGACGCGGTAATACTTGTCTTCCGTCTTGACCACTTCCTTTGCGTCTACCGACACGACCTGCCCTTCGAATTGCTTGCCCGGGAACGCATCAAGCGTTATGCGCACGGCGTTGCCGTCCTGTTCGCTGATCTTCGCAATATCCAATTCGGAAACATCCGACTGCAATTTGTAGCCGTCCGTCACCATCGACAGCGCCGACTGCCCGGGACGGAACACTTCGCCGACCTCATAATTCACCTTTGACACCTTCCCCGCCGACGGCGCGGAAAGCGTCGATTTATTGATGTTCTCCTCTACCGCCTGCAATTGGCCCTCGGCCTCGGCGACCCGCGCTTGCGCTATCTGGACGTCTTCGCTCCGCGCCGGCGCCTGCTTTAACACCAGTTCCTTCTCATAGAGCGTCACGTTCGCTTGCGCCAAGTTGTATTTCTCTTCGGCGGCGACGAGGCTCGCCATCGCCGCATTCATGGCGACGCGCGCGGCGGACACGTCGGTCCGGTATTTGTCGATGGTCGCCTGCGACAACCCGGCATTCGCCGTGAGGTTGCTCACCACCGGCGACAGCGTGTTGAGGAACACCGAGATGAGCGTCATATTCCGCTCGGCGGTTTGCACGGGGCCGGTCGGGTCGCTCGAAGTCGCAAGCGTCGAGAGCGAGGCGTTCCAATCGGAAAGCATCGTTTCCAGCGCGCCGCGCTGGAAATTAAGGTCGCTCTTCACGCTCTCGCCGGCGGGAATATTGAGCGAAGGGGCGGTGCTGTGCGGATTATCAAAGAGCTGGTCGGTCTTTGTGCGGACCGCATCATCCGACTTGGCGTACGCGTCCCGCAACTTGTCGATGATATTCGCCCTCGCTTCCTCTTGGCCGACCCGGGCGGCGGCAAGCTGGGATTCCGATACGGTGACATCCTCGGCCGTCGCTCCGGACAGAAGCTTCGCCAGGTCCGCCCTGCGCTGGACCACTACCGCTGAAAGCTCCTTCGCCTGGATATTAAGGTCCGCCGTACTCAGCTTCATCAGGCGCTGTCCGCCGAGCACCGAGTCGCCGTCGTGCACATACACCGCCTCAACCGTCCCCGAGAACGGGAACTCCAGTTCGAACTCTTTCTGCGCGACCACTTCGCTCCTGACCTTTATCGCTTCCTGAATGTCGCCGCGGTCCGCCGTGAAGTACAGGAACGGCTGTTCGGCGGATCTAAAATAGCGCTGGTATACCCAAAAAGAAGTGACGGCAATGCCCGCCACAACAATCGCGACGATGTAGTAGGAGATTTTACGCATACGGACTCTCTGTATTGTACCGCTCCGGAGGGAGTGCGGCCTCGGCGCGGGTGTATAACTAACGTTTCGCTATCTCAAACCGAAACACGTATTCGCTTTCTTTTATTTTTACCCCCGCCATCGGTTGCGGTAGGACAGCCGTCAAAGTAACCGTCTCCGCCTCTGTGGTGATCGGCCGGCCGAGCGTAAATTCCTGCGTCGAAGTGCCCAGGCCGCTCGCGAGGCGCGCCCGCATTTTAACGGTCCCCGCCTGGATGCACACCACGTCGATCGGGCACCGGCTGTCCTGGAGCAGGGAAATCGGAGCGATGCGCACGCCGAGGCCGGCGACCTCCTTCCCTATCCGGACTTCAAGAGTTACCGGGCCGGCGGGCGACGGGCACGCGGCGAATTCGCAATTCGGCCCGCTGCGCCCGACGGCCGAACCGTCGGGACAGAGCTTCGCCTCCTGTGTGCACGCCTTACCCGGTTTCGCCATGGGAGTATTCACCGCCCAGAGCCCTCCTATGAGGACCAGCGCGAGTACGGCAATGATGACCGCGTATTCTTTCATACCGGAAGCATAGCAGATTATTTCGTCGCCCGATGCTTGAAAAACTCCACCTCGCGCAGGCGCTCCTTCGCCTCGGCGAGCGTGTTGTAGGTGCCGAATTTCCGCACTTTCCCGCTTGAAGTTTTCGTCTCGCCCACCACGACGTACTTCCCGGCGATCTTCTTTATCATGCACTAAGTATACGCCGGCGCCGAGAGCGGCTGGTATACTGTCCTCATATGACCACTGAAGAACTCAGGAACGCGCTTGCGGGCGCGATGCGCGGAGAAGTATCGGACGACGCGGAAACGCTTAAAAAGTTGAGCCGGGACACGTCCTTGTTCACGCGCATGCCGGAACTCGTCGTGTATCCGGAGGATGCAAATGACGTGAGCGCCGTTGTGAAGGAGGTGGGCCGCGCCCGCGCTGCGGGCGCGGATATTTCTTTGGCGGCGCGCTCCGCCGGCACGGATATGTCCGGCGGCCCCTTGACCACCGGCGTCGTGGTCTCATTTACGAAGCATATGAACCGCGTTCTTGAAGTCGTTTCCCGCGTGGAGGCCGGACTTCCGCGCGGCTATACGCCCGACTTGGCGGTCGAACAACCGCACGACGGTTACGCGGTGACGGAACCGGGAGTTTTCTACCGGGATTTTGAAAAGGCGACTCTGGAAAAAGGTTTGATGATGCCCTCCTACCCCGCCAGCCGCGAGATAGCCGCCATGGGCGGCATCGTGGCGAACAATTCCGGCGGCGAGCGCACGCTCAAATACGGCAAGACGGAACGGTACGTGGAGGAGCTCGACGTCGTCCTCTCCGACGGCTCGCAAACTACCTTTAAATCGCTCACGCGCGCGGAGGTTGAAGATAAGAAACAGCTCCAAACGCTCGAGGGCGCCATTTACCGCGAGATGGACGCGCTCGTCACCGAGAACGCCGCGCTCATCGAGACTCACCGCCCGAAAGTCTCCAAGAACTCCGCCGGCTACGCGCTCTGGAGCATCCGTGATGCGGCGACGGGCAGCCTCAACCTCGCAAAGCTCATCTGCGGTTCGCAGGGCACGCTCGCGCTCTGGACGAAAGCGAAGCTCGCGCTCGTTTCGCCCAAAGGGCATCGCGCCATGCTGGTCATCTTCCTTTCCAATCTGGATATCCTGCCGGAAATAGTGAGTCGCGTCCTGCCCCAGCACCCGGAATCATTTGAGAGCTACGACGACCATACGTTCACGCTCGCGGTGAAATTCCTCCCGCAGATGCTCTCGCAAATGGGGCTCGTGAAGGCGGCGCGGCTCGGCATCGATTTCATCCCCGAGGCGGCGATGGTGGCCACCGGCGGCGTGCCGAAGCTCATCCTGATGGCGGAATTCGCGGAAGATACTATTGAGGAAGCCGACCGCCGCGCCAAAGTCGCACAGGACGCGCTCGTCGGACTCGACGTGCAGACCAAGATAGAAAAAGACGAGAAAGAATCGGAGAAGTATTGGATAGTCCGCCGCGAAAGCTTCAACCTCTTGCGCAAGAATCTCCACGGACTCGTCTCCTCGCCGTTCATCGACGACTTCGTCGTCCCGCCCTCAAGCTACCCGACCTTTCTGCCCAAACTGAACGCTCTTTTGGACGAATACAAAGACAATATGATCTACACGGTCGCAGGCCACATCGGCGACGGGAACATCCACATCATCCCTTTGATGGACCTCACGAAAGAAGAGAACCGCGCGGTCATCCTGGACCTCGCGCCCAAGGTGTACAAAATGGTCATTGAGGCGGGCGGCACCACGACCGGCGAACACAATGACGGCATCGTGCGCACGCCGTATCTGCCGATGCTGTTCGGTCCCGAGATGATCGCGCTGTTTGAGCGGACGAAGAAGGTCTTTGACCCGCAGAATATCCTCAACCCCGGCAAGAAGGTCGGCGGCACGTTTGACGATATCAGACGCGACCTCATCCATCCGACCGCGTAACCCTATGCGCTTCTCATTCATCCGCATCCTCGCGCCGCTCGCCGCGTTTGCGGCGCCCGCGCTCGCCTCCGCGCACGAAGTGTATGTACTGCCCGCCTCTACTACCCGGGAGGCGCTCGCAATGCCAGCATTCTCCGAATGGGGCGTGATATTCCAGAACATCGACCAGTTCGTGCTCTGGGGATTCATCGCCGCGCTCGTCATATTCGTGGTCTTCTTCGTCTCCGTGTCGCGCGCGCTTGAACGCGTCCTGGATCCCTTGCTCGCCAAGCTTCCACCCTATGCGCCGCTTATCGGCCGCATCACTATCGGGCTCTCCTTCCTCGCCGCCGCGTACTATCAGGCGCTGTTTGGGCCGGAACTCCCGCTCGCGGCGACCTTTGGCGGCTATGCCGGCCTCGTAACCGCGCTTCTCGTCGCCATCGGAGCGATGTTCATCATTGGCTTCTATGTGCGTGTTGCCGCGCTCGCCGCGGCGGTGCTGTTCGGTATTGAAATAGCGGCGCACGGCGTGTACATGCTGACCTATGCGAACTACATGGGCGAACTTATCCTCACGTTCATCCTCGGCGCGCATATACTCGCCTTCCATCCCAAACAAGATGATTCCGCGCTGCTCCTCCGCATCAAACAGAAGCTCGCTCCGTATTCGTTCTTCATCCTCCGCGTCGCCTTCGGCATAAGCCTCCTCTACGCGTCCATTTATGCGAAGATCATCCACAACAATCTTGCACTCAGCGTCGCCGCCGCATATCCGGCGGTCGTGCACTTCTTCGGCTTTGAACCGCACTTCCTGGTGCTTGGCGCCGCCATCATTGAGATACTCATCGCCACATTCTTCATCCTCGGCATTGAGATACGCTTTACGTCGCTTTTCCTGCTGTTCTGGCTCTCGCTCTCGCTCTGGTACTTCGGCGAGGTGGTCTGGCCGCATCTCATTCTCATCGGCATCCCCATCTCCTTCATCTTCTACGGGTACGACGCATACACGCTCGAAGGGCGCTTCTTCAAACGGGACGGGCGGGAACCGGTGCTCTAATGATTAAAAACGCGGACGGCGTTGCCGTCCGCGGGATTTCTGGTATCTTCACGGTATGAAACGCGCACTGGCAGTCATCATCGTCGTCCTCCTCGGTATCGGAATGATAGCCACCCTCTTCGTCCCCGCCTTCGTCTCAGGCGGGCGCTAGCCGCCGGCTACGGCAGAGCCGTGACGGCGCTTGCCGCCTGGCTGTCGGCGGGAAGCATGACCGGGCCGGCGAGCACGGCGCTTGCGAACAACGCTCCGGATATGAGGAGGAGCAGGAACGCGCCGCCGTAGACGACGCTTTTATGCTGGAGCTTGCCGCGCATCAGGATGGTGGCGCTGAACGAAATAGCGACGAGCGCAAAGAGTATGGTGAAAAGAGTGGTAAGCGTGTGAAGCGGCGAAGCCAAGAGGCGCGCGAGCCAGCCCGGCGCAGCGGACGGAGCAGCTGCAGGCGCGGCGGCTGCAGTCTCACTGCCGAGCACCTGCGCGGAGGTCGTCGGCGCCGCCGTCTGCTCGGTCGGAGCGGGAGCCGCGACCGCAACCTTCTCAGCCGCGGGCGCCGGAGGCGCCGCGAAGAATTCCACGACGAAGGTCGTCTCCTGCCCTTCGTACGTGCCGTTCGCGATGCCCAGCCCGACGCGCGTGTATTCCCGCTTCACGATGTTCGCTTTGTGCGCGGGCGACTCCATCCACGCCGTCTCCACATTTGCCGAGTCGGTGAAATTGACCGCGAGGTTCTGCCCCGCGTAGCTGT
The DNA here is from genome assembly GCA_021817685.1 of bacterium. Lineage (GTDB taxonomy): Bacteria > Patescibacteriota > Minisyncoccia > Phycocordibacterales > Phycocordibacteraceae > C7867-001. Next base: position 43 of record JAKAGD010000001.1, on the reverse strand, counting down.
ATGTGTACCCGGCCTGGTCGAGCCAATACCACGGCGTCTTGCC
>JAKAGD010000039.1 GCA_021817685.1 bacterium | reverse complement strand
GATCGCGCGGCGGCGCGAGGCGGGGTCGCGGAAATTTTCAACAGAAAATTATCCGTGACCGAGTCTCCCCATGCCCACCCGGGGCGATTAGCTCAGTTGGTAGAGCAACCCCTTTACACGGGGAAGGTCACAGGTTCGAGTCCTGTATCGCCCACATGTCGCGAAGCAACATCCAAGGACGAGAAAGCCGGAGGGCGACGGCCCGAGGCGGGGTCGCGGAAATTTTCAGCAGAAAATTATCCGTGACCGAGTCCTGTATCGCCCACTTGAAACGAAAAGCGTGGTATACCAGTTGATACATAATATGAACGAAACATCCTCGGTTCCAGCATGCATCGGCATCATCATGGACGGCAATCGCCGCTGGGCGAAAGAACGCGGATTACAGAGCCTGGAGGGCCATGCCGAAGGGCGCAAGAGAGCGAAAGAAATAGTCCGCCACGCATTCTCGCGCGGCGTCGGTACTGTTGTTTTGTATGCATTCTCAACAGAGAATTGGAATCGCACCCCGGAAGAGGTGAACTACCTCATGGAATTGTTCGGCAAGGTGATGATGGAGGATTTCCTAGAACTTTCGCGCGAAGGCATTCACGTGCGCTTCATCGGCGACCTCGCCCGCCTGCCGGAGAAACTCCGCATCTCGGCGAAGAAGCTCGAGGACGAAAGCGCCAAGACTTCTGCCGGAAAGACGCTCGTGGTGGCTCTCTCGTACGGCGGCCGCGCGGAGATAGTCGCGGCCGCGAACGCTTTGCTCGAAGAAGAGGCGACCATTGCCGATGAGGATGCTCTTGCTCGGAACCTCTGGTCCTATCCGATGCCGGATCCCGATCTCGTCATTCGCACGGGCGGCGAAAAACGGCTTTCCGGTTTTCTCCCGTGGCAGACGGTGTACAGCGAGCTGTTCTTCGTCGACACCTTCTGGCCGGACTTCGCCAAGGAGGAACTCGATGCCATTCTTGCGGAGTTTGCGCAGCGCGAACGTCGCCGCGGAAAATGACTCCCGAAATTATCTACGAAGACGCCGATGCGGTTGTGATCATAAAGCCCGCCGGGCTCATCACGCACTCCGACGGGCGGACCGAAGAGCCGTCCGTTGCCGACTGGGCGCTTGAACGGTATCCGAATATCCGGGACGTCGGAGAGCCGTGGACGTCGCCGCAGGGTGAAGTCATCTTGCGCCCCGGCATCGTGCACCGGCTCGATCGCGGCACCTCCGGCGTGATGATCCTCGCAAAGACGAACGAGGCGTACGCATTTCTCAAACAGCAGTTCGGGGATCGTTCAACTGAAAAGCATTACCGCGCGCTCGTGTACGGCCACCCGGCGCAGGATTCGGGCACGATAGAAGCGGAGATCGTGCGCATACGCTCCGTGCCGCCGCGCTGGGGCGTTGCTCATGAAGGCGAGAGCCGTACGCACCGCGCGGCGGTTACCGAGTGGCAGGTGCTTTCGCGGGGGACGGACCCTGCGACCGGGGAGAAGGCCGCCTACCTTGACGCTCAACCGAAGACCGGTCGCACGCACCAGATACGCGTGCACCTCAAGCACCTCGGCCACCCGGTCGTCTGCGATCCGCTCTATGCGAAGGGTCGTCCGTGCCTGTTCGGCTTCGACCGCCCGGCGCTCCACGCGTTCTCATTGTCTATAACCCTCCCGTCGGGGGAGCGACGCACCTTTGAAGCGCCTGTGCCCGCGGATTTCAAGAATGCGCTCGCGGCGCTCCCTGAAGCGGCCTAGGAATTTGCCCCGTAGTAGAATTTCGGCTCGTCGGGAAACGATGCGCCTACGGCGCGAGCCGAAATTTCACTACGGGGTTTGCTCTCTCGTACGGCGCGTGCTAGAGTGCGCGACACATGAGGAAGGTCATAACTCCGGTCAATGCTGAAGGGCGCGCGAAGCTTGGGCTTCGCGCGGGCGACACCGTGCGCGTCATTCAGAACATCGTGGAGCTCAAGAAAGGCCGCGGTACCGACAAGAAGGAGAAGACTATCAAGAACACCCGCAAGCAGGCGTTCGAAGGCCTGGTTCTCTCCGTGAAGCACGGCAAGGAGGCCGGCGGCATGTTCACGGTCCGCACGACGCTCTCGGGCGTCGGCGTCGAGAAGACCTTTCCGCTCTATTCTCCGGCGATCGACTCTATCGAGATCGTGAAGCGCTCAAAGGTCCGCCGCGCGAAGCTCTACTTCATCCGCGAGAAGGCCGCGAAGGCGGTCCGCCGCCAGCTCAGGAACGCGCGCATGATGCACCTGAAGAGCGACGAGACCGTTGCAGCCGAGGAGGCCGCTCCGGAAGAGGGCGAGGTCGCCGAAGCCGCCGCGCCGGTCGCCGCAGAAACAAAAGAAGAAGTTGTAGTATAGTGTTCCCACCTGCGCAGGTGGCGAAATTGGTAGACGCACTACCTTGAGGTGGTAGCTCCTGTTAAGGGAATGGAGGTTCAAATCCTCTCCTGCGCACAAAATGATTCGGGCTCGGTCACAAGTGACCGAGCCCAGTTTCAGTGCGGCAGCACTATTCTCAGCGCCGCCAGGATGGTGTCACCGAACTTCAGTGCCACCGCCACCGTGCCGAACAAGAAGAACGGCACAAAGATCTTGTTTCCAATGCACTCGGTTTTGGCCCAGAACTTCTCCATTTCTTCACCCTTCCCAGGAATTAACGTATTTCCATAATAGCACCCTTGTACTAAAAAGTCAATACCCCTAAAAACCCTGTATACTAGCCCTCTATGCTCTATACCGGAAAGGGGGACGGCGGGACGACCACCGCGTTCGGCTGTAACCAGCAGCGCATTTCCAAGTCATCGGAGTTGCCGGAAGCGCTCGGTTCGCTGGACGAGCTGAATGCATTTCTTGGTTTTGCGAAGATGCGGTGCGCAGAGCCGCGCATCGCGAACGCACTGCGGGACGCGCAGGAGAAACTGTTCATCATCCAGGCGGAAGTCGCCGGCGCTGATAAACGGATAGGGGAGGGCGCGGTGAAAGAAGTTGAAGAAACGGTGAATGCCATTGAGAAAGAAATTCCGAAGCTCAAAGGATTTTCCATCGCGGGCGGGACGGAACTTTCTGCGACACTCGACGTCGCTCGTACCCTCGCGCGCAGAGCCGAGCGTCGCGTGATCGCCGTGAAGGAGTTGGGACTCCGCGAACTCGCTCCCGAGACTCTGGCATATATGAACCGCCTCTCCTCGCTCCTCTTCGCGCTCGCGCGCCTCGCGAATCATCTCGCCGGCGTTGCGGAAGAAACCCCGAAATACTAGGCTCTTCGCGCGCTCTCCGTTTTCGTGTTATAAAAAATATTGTGCATGGCGGCTATGGTGTAACGGTTAACACTGGAGCTTGTGGAGCTCTCAATTCGGGTTCGATTCCCGATAGCCGCCCCACATTGTGCGCGTGGTAGAATGTGCGTATGAGAAGCCTCTTCCTCGGCATTTTGCTTATCGTTATTCTCGGAATCGGAGGACTCGTATACCGCAATGCGGTCGAGCACCCGGCCCAGCCGATCGTGTGTCCACTTGATGCAATGGTGTGCCCCGACGGAACGTCGGTCGGCCGAACGGGAACTTCCTGCACGTTCCCCGTATGTCCTCCGCCGAACACGACCCTGGATGACGTCGGCATCGCTTTCGCGATACCGTCCGGGTTTGTCTCCGCGGGACTTCCTGATCCCGCGAGCGTTGCCGCGTATGAAGCTTCCGCCACTTCTTCAGCGAACGTTGCAGGCATTATGATTCGCCGCTACGCGATCGCGGCTTCCTCGACGGCGCTTGCAACTATCCAGCAGACGGCGGTGAATGCGTCGTCCGGCCTGCCGGTAAGCGCGACGGCGTTCTCCTCGACCGTCATCGGTAATCACCGCTTTACGGTCGCCTCGATAGAGCGATTTGAAGGCGTCGTTGATACCGCATATTATCTGGCGCGCTCTTCCGACGTCCTGCGGTTTGACGCGATAGACCGGAACGTTATGAATTGGACCGATCCGAACCTCAACACTTCCGCGCTTCCGGCTCATGCGGCGCTCGCGAAACTCCTCTCGACGCTCCAGGGACAATAAGCCTTGCCCGGCCGGCTCGGTGGTATGCTATAGGCATTAGTCGTAGCTTTTCCTTATGAACAATCCTCTTTCCGAGATACTTGAGAACGGCGGCGTACGCCTCGCGCTTATCGGCACGCTTTCCATCCTCGCGCTCTTCCTGTTGGCCGAAACAATAACCATAGCCGCGAACTTCGGCCGCCCGGGCAATCCGGCGACCGATACCATCACGGTACAGGGCGCGGGCCAGGCGACGATGGCGCCGGACGTCGCGCGGGTTTCTTTCACGGTCCAAAACACGGCAAAGACCGTCGCGGATGCTCAGGCGGCAACCACCAAGCAGGCGAATGCGGCGATAGACTTTGTAAAGGGACAGGGCGTCGAGGATAAGGACGTACGAACGCTCTCCTATAACATCTCGCCGGAGTATTCGTACACCAATTGCCCCCCGGGCGCTCTGTGCCCGAGCACGCCGAAGATAACGGGCTATCAAGTATCCGAGACGGTGCAGGTGACGATGCGTGACCTGACGAAAGTCGGCGATATGCTAAGCGGGCTTGGTACGCTTGAGGTGCAGAACGTGAACGGCCCGGCATTTGCACTCGACGATTCCACCGCCGGCTACGATGCCGCGCGCGCCGATGCGATCGACAAAGCGAAGGCGCAGGCGGAGCTCCTCGCCAAACAGCTCGGCGTCCATCTCGGAAAGATCGTGAACTTCAGCGAATCCTCCGGCGGATATCCGGTCCCGATGTATGCGTATGGTATGGGCGGCGCGATGGATTCAAAGGCGGTTTCCGCGCCGAACGTCCCGACCGGCGAGAATACCTACAACGCGTCCGTCTCGGTTACCTACGAGATCCGCTAGGCTTTATATAAAAAAGCGACCCCGCGCGAGCGGGGTCGGGTCGTACGCGCATCATTTGGCGGCGACTTTCTCTAGCCCTGATTTGAGCTTGTCGACCGTCTCCTGAGCGGTGCCGGAGGCTTGCGGGTCATTGCCCGCGAGCCCGGCGGTGATCTCAACGGTGCGCTTGTCGTCCTGCAGGGACAGGTTGGCTCGTATCCGCCAATCCTTTCCGAACAGCGCGGCGCCGATGTTGGTGGACTGCTTGGTAAGCAGGACGCTCAACTTGCCGCCCGGCGTACCCACCGCCGCGACTTGGTAGCCGAGCTCGCGCGCGACGGTTTTGATGTCGCTCACGAACTTTTCTTCGTCCGCGAGGCTTTGCACCGGAGCGGCGAGCGTGATGACGCTTCTGCCGGCGTCGGCCGATTCGGGGCTTGCGAGGGTCCCCGCGCGGGGAGCGATCGACAAGACGCCGAGAACGGCTTCAACTTGCCCGAAAGCCGGACCCGGGAAAACCGCAGCGAGGACAATCAACGAGAGAACCAAACGGAACTTCATAATGAGCCTCCGAAAAGTCGGTTGGGGGAGAGGGCGTCATTTGAACGATGGGCTGTCCAAAGAACCTCCTAAGGGTCCTTATATAATTTGTGCCGCCGTTGTCAAGCGGGGCGGGGGCATAGCGGGGCGTTTGACCCGTCACACTTCTGCAGTGTGGCGGGTTTGACGTATTTTGGGCGCTGTACTATACTGCCATTATCGAAAGCCCGCAGGGCTTTTTTATTTAGTAACGCCGCCCCGTATGACCTCACCCTTCACCTACCTGAAGCACGTGCGCGAAGAGTTCACCCACATCGTTTGGCCGACGAACCGGACCGCGCTCGCGCATACGCTCGTCGTCATCTTCATCGCGATCTTCATCGCGCTCCTCGTCGGGGTCCTGGACTATGTCTTCGGTCTCGGAGTGAGTCACTTTGCCGGCGCCTAATCTCTTTCCTATGGACGACACTCAGCACATGCACGGCGGGGAAATGGACCTGCCCGAGGAGATCGGGATGGCCGACATTGCGCCCGCGGCCCGCAAGGAAGTTCGCGACGAAACCGCCGCTAAGCCGGAGGATGCGCGCTGGTACACCATCCACACGTACGCGGGTTACGAAAACGCCGTGGAGCGTAACCTCAAACAGCGCATCGAGTCCTTGGGCATGGAGAATAAGATATTCGACGTCATCGTGCCGACGGAAAAGAAGATACGCGTGAAAGGAGGCAAGCGCATCGTGGAAGAGGAGAAGATCTACCCGGGATACATCCTCGTTCGCATGATCGTGGACGACGACTCGTGGTTCGTCGTGCGCAACACCCCGCGCGTGACCGGTTTCGTCGGGAGCGGGAACACGCCGGTGCCGATGGAGGAGGCGGAGGTTGCGACGCTGATGAAGCGCATGACGGCGGAGGCGCCGAAGCACCGCATCGACCTCGTGAAGGACGATCCCATCGTCATTGCTGACGGTCCGTTCAAGGACTTGGAGGGCAAGATCGGTGAGATCGACGAGGACCGCGGCAAGGTGAAAGTGATGGTCTCCATGTTCGGCCGCGAAACGCCGGTGGAACTGGACTTTTTGCAAGTTCGTAAACTCTAAGGTAGAGTCACATCCATTATGGCTACAGTCGTAAAAAAGATAAAACTGCAGATAGAT
>JAKAGD010000038.1 GCA_021817685.1 bacterium | reverse complement strand
CCCACAGAAAATAGCTCTGATCCTTCTCGCCCGAGCGATAGTGCCCGGTGGCGATGGCGTCCGCGCCGTGCATTTTGGCGAACCGGTAAAACGCACCGAACTTCACTTCCCGGTTGCACATCACATCCGGATTCGGCGTCCGTCCCGCGCGATATTCGGCAAGGAGATAGTCAATAACGCTCTTCTTGTATTCCGCGCTCGCATCAAGCGTGAGGAACGGGATGCCAAGCCGCGCCGCCACGCGCATTGCATCGCGGCGCTCTGCGGCCCAGGTGCACGGCATCCCGGGCGGATACCAGCCTTTGATGAACACGCCCGTTACCCGCGCGCCTGCGCGCTTCAAGAGGGCCGCGGAGACGGCCGAGTCCACGCCGCCCGAAAGGCCTACGAATATCTTCTTCCCTTGCAGCTCCATCGACGCATTCTAGTCTAATTGCTCAAATATTTCCTTTGATTCGCCTGGTGGGCGGCAAAGGTCGTAGCGTAGTGCATCTGGTTGTCTTTGCCCGTGAGGTAGTAGAGGTAATCGGTCTTCGTGGGGTTCACGACGGCATCGAGCGAATCAGATCCGGGATTGTCGATGGGACCCGGCGGGAGACCTTTGTGCGTATAGGTGTTGTACGGCGAATCCACTTTGAGATCCGCGTACGAGGGCGAGTACGTATCGCGATTGAAGATATAGCCGAATACCGCATCCACCTGAAGCGGCATGCCGAGTTTCAGGCGATTCTCGAGAATGCCGGCAACGATGCGCCGGTTCGCGGTCGTCCGCGCCTCTTTCTCTACGAGCGAAGCAAGTATGACCGTGTCGGAAAGCGAGCGCCCCGATGCGCGTATCCCGTCCAAAAGCGGCGCTATCTTCGCGTTGAAATTTGAGCGCATTGCGGCAACCACTGACGCCGCATCTGCAGACGGCGGAAAGAGGTAGGTATCGGGGAATAAATAGCCTTCATATGTTTGCGCCTCTTTTATAAAATCTTGCGCCGATATTCCGGGGAGCGCATCCGCGATCTGCGCCGCCATCTCGCGCACCGTAACGCCTTCAACGAAGGTCAGCCGCACCGGCGGGAACCCGTAGGCGCCGGTGGAGAGGCGGACGGCTATCGTGAATACGTCCTCCGGAGTTTGGAATCGGTACGCGCCCGCTTGTACGCCGGTACTCGCCCCCGACAGCCGCAGGATGGCCCGCAGGACCGCCGGATGCGCTATGAGGTGCGCGTCGGCAAGCTGTGCGGCGACCGACGGAGCCGTGGCGCCGCGAGCGATGGTCACGATGCTTTCGGAGGGAAAATCCGCGGGAGGCGCAAAGAGGCCTTGGTAGCCGATGACAAAGAGCAGAACGAGCACGGACGCTACCGCCCAGAGAGTGTGCCTCTTGAAGAATTCCATGCGTTCTACACCGGCAGATTTGCCGGAGCCTCGCCGGTAGCGGAAGCGATGCGTTCCAGTCCCGGCGTCTCCACGGCGCGGGACGGTATGTGGAAAACCGTGGCCAGTTCCTCCGTGCTCATCACCATCGCGTCCTTCATGTGCTTGCCGCCCTCAAAGAACGGGTCGTAAAAGAACTGCCGGCGGCGGAACGCCTCGACGAGCTCGCGGCGGTAGTGGTCCTTCTTCTTTTCGGCGCCTATCTCCCACGGGTAATCATCGAACGTCTTCATCCACGCCGTTGAATTGATGCCGTTCCACCCTTCCGTGCTGAATGGCTTGAAGAGCGCGATCAAGTGGCTGATGGTGATGCCGTTAAAGTGCTCCGGCTTTGCGATGTAGATGCCGCGCGCGCCCACGTCGAAGGCGAGTTTTGAAACGTTGCGTTCCATGGCGGCCATTTTCTCCATCTGGCCTTTGGTCGGGTTCGGAAATCCGGGCATCTCTTTGCCCGTGATCGGGTCGACGTAGGTGCTGCGCGTTTCCTTGCGGATCTTCTCCACCATTTCGTTTGCTTCGTCCTTCCATGTGTAGGCTTTGCCTTCGGGGTTGAGCCTGCTGCTCGCGTTGCCGGCGGGCGTCGTCCCGTATTTCTCGCCCTTGTGCGCCCGGATGACGAACTGCAGCCACAGATACTCGCCCTTGCCGATAGATGACATGAACTCCACCAGGTTGGCGAGCGGATCAACCTGCTCCGGTTCTTTCTGCACTTTATCGAGCCCGTATTCGATATAAGTCTTGATGGGAAGCGGGTCCGGAGCCGTGTGGATGAAATCGCAGCCCCAGATGCTCCATTCTTCCGGTTTTGCGGAGATAAGGCGCGTGTAATCGGGGGCTTCTACTACCTGCACGCCCGGATACTGCGAATACATCTGCGATTCGACAACCCGGCGGTACGCGGCGCGCGCCCAGATGAAGAAGTGCACTTGTCCCTCGAACGAGGCTATCTCCAGAGACCAGGACGGCCGGATACCGCCCTTGAAACGGGCCCACCAGGTCGCTTCGCCTCCGGTGAGATGGATGCTGGAGAGGAACGCTTCCATGGCAAGCGGCGTCTTGACCAAATTGCGCGGCGGCTTGATCTCGAGCAGTATGTATTTTTGCGAAGCGATGAACTCGGAGCGTTTGAGAACCACCCAGATCTTCCATGCGCCGCCGACGATGAGGAACGGCAGCCAAACGGGAGCGAGGAATAGAGCGATAGAGAGAGCGAGCGCCACCGCGCTCGGCATGAACACGAAAGCCATGAGAAGGAGCGCGAGGCCGAGTATGAAAACCGGCCACTCTTCGAACCGGATGCCGGTCTTGCCCGTGATCGTCTTCGAGAGCGATTCGATGTGGTGAACAAACGGGATCATAGCGTGCATAAAGTATACCCCGCAGGATGCCGGTTCGTCATCGTTATGTACACCGAAAAGATCAGCGGCGCCCTTGGGCGCCGCTGAACTTTCTTCATTTCTTTCGTTTAGACCGCCGCGTACCGGCCGTCCTTGAGGCGCTTGAAGTAACGCGCATCGTTGAGGTTCACGAGAATAGTATTGTCTTTTACAAAACGCGCCTTCTTAACCTTCTTGATGATCTCGTCCTTTTTCAGGGGACCCGATTCCGCAAGCGCTTCGCGGATGACATCGCGCACGACGCCCGGCTTGTAGCCCCATTCGGTGAGCGCATAGAGCCCGCGGCCCACGAGCACGAAGCGCGGATCCTTGATGAGCTCGTTGTGCGTGGTCGCCACGTGCGCCTTCTTGGAGAAGAGCGTGCCGATGGTCTTTGCGACTTCCGAGAAGTGCATCGGTTCGCCATGGCGCTTGATGGCGAGGTATGCGTAGTCGCGGATGCCCTTGATGCGGATAGCGGGAGCGCTCATGCGGCCCCATTCGGCGAGCGGGTTATTGCCGATGTGCTTGGAGAGGGAGAGCCAACGCTTCAAGACCTCTTCGTTCTTGTACGCGTCGTTCACTTCCTTCAGTTCCTCGAGGAACCGGTCCAGGAGCTCCGCTTCGGTGAGCACCTCATCGTCGGAGAGCGAGCCGTAGAGCTTGGAAAGCGCATTATGGATGGCTTTCGCGGTCGCGCTGTCGATGTGCCAGCGTGCGAGGAATTCATTCGTCTCGCGTTCGCGGAAGAATGCCGAATCGAGCATCAGGAAAAAGCGGAACCGGTTGCGGCTCTTCTCGTCCTTGCCGAGGGCGGCAAGCAGCGTGTCCTCCGGCACAATGGCGCCAAGGGAATCAATGTAGCGCGCGATCTCTTCGAAGGCGGCGCCTGATTCTTTGAAAACTTTGCTCGCGCGGATAGCGTCGAGTCCGGCCGCTTCTATCTGGCGGACGCGTTCGCGGGTGATGCCGGAACGGTCGCCGATAGCTTCAAGCGTCTCGCGCTCGGAATTGGTGCCGAGGCCGAAACGGCGGATAAGAACCTCGCGGGCGCGCTCCGGAGCGGCGGCAAGAAGGCGCTTTACCAGGACTCCGCTATCGAAAGAAAACGAGGCAGACGGGGCGTTTTTCGCCTTGGTATGCTTTGCGGTCGGTACTGCCTTAGTCATGTGGTCTAATTTATAGCAAACACCTTATAAAGAGTCAACCCCTGGCCCGATATCCGGACTATACCACAAGATTGAGGATTTTCCCCGGTACGTAAATGACCCGTTTGGGCGCGTTCCCGCCAAGCGCATTGGCGACGGCGGGGACTTCCAGCGCCAGCGCAACCGCGGCGGACTCCTCGGCGTCAACGGCGAGCCCCACTGAGCCGCGGCGCTTGCCGTTCACCTGCACCACCACCTCTTTCTCGGTTTCCACGGCAATTTCCGCCTTTGGCCACGCCTGCTGGTGCACGCTCCCCTCTCCGCCGAGCTGTTCCCAGAGATGTTCGGCGAGATGCGGCGCGAATGGCGCGAGCATGACGGCAATCTCGCGGCAAACGCTGTTTGGAACAGTCGCAGCCGATTCGAGCTCGTTCATAAGTATCATGAGAGCCGCAACGGCGGTATTGAACTTGAACCGGTCGCCGTCCTCGGCGACCTTCGCACTCGCTTTTGCAAGCGCTTGTCGCATCGTCTCAGGAACTTCGGATACGTCCTGTGAACGCTCTGCGAGCCGGACAACGCGCTCGAGGAATTTATGCATTGAGGCGACTCCGTCCAGGCTCCACGGGTAGCTTCCCGCTTCGTTATAAGGACCGATGAAGGCCAGGTAGATGCGCACCGCGTCCGCGCCGTATTTCTGCACGAACTCATCGGGATTGATGACATTCCCTTTCGATTTGCTCATCTTCTGGCCGTCCGGGCCGAGGATGATGCCGCGATTGAAGCGCTCCGCGTACGGTTCGTCCACCGGCACGAGCGCCAGGTCATAGAGCGCCTTCGTAAAAAAGCGCGAGTAGAGGAGATGGAGCGTCGTGTGCTCGGCGCCGCCCGAATAGCGGTTGACGGGCATCCACTTCTTCATGAGCGCCGCGTCGGAGAAATCGTGCGCGTCCTGCGAATCCAGGTAGCGCAGGAAGTACCACGACGAATCCACGAACGTATCCAGCGTGTCGTACTCCGGCGTCCAACCCTCGCCGAATATTTTTGTCACCCGCTCTCTGAGTTCATTTGACGAGGCGAGCGGCGCTTTGCCGGTCGGCGTGAAGTCAACATCGGTCGGCAAAAGCCACGGCAGATGTTCGGAGGGAATGACATGCGGCTTGCCCTCCGGGTCGTAGACGATCGGTATCGGACAGCCCCAGTAGCGCTGGCGCGAGACGAGCCAATCGCGGAGGCGATACATGGTCGCACGCGTCCCGCCCGCGTACGCGACGATGTCCCATTTCGCGTCCCCGCTTCCCTTGCCGGTAAAATCTCCGGAATTGAGGAGCAAACCTTCCCCGGTATACGGCGCCGGTTTATCCGCGCGGTCCACGACTTCACGCACCGGAAGGTCCATTTTTTGCGCGAATTCAAAGTCGCGCTCGTCGTGCGCAGGAACGGCCATCACGGCGCCGGTTCCGTAGGAGGCGAGCACGTAGTCGGCGATGTAGACGGGGATTTCTTCCTTCGTTGCCGGATTGACCGCGGAAACGCCCTCTAGCTTCACTCCGGTCTTGTCTTTATTTTCGCTTCTTTCCCGTTCAGTCTTTTGCGCGGTCTCTTTTACGTATCTTTTGACCTCGTCTATATTCGATATTCTATCTTCTATCTTCTGTATCAGAGGGTGCTCCGGTGCAAGCACGACGTACGTGGCACCGAAGACGGTGTCCGGCCGCGTGGTGAAAACTTTTATCTTCTCGTTACGCCCAGAAATAGATACATTGAGGCTTTCCAAAATGTCAGGTTCCTCTTTGCCTGTATAATGCTCTCTTTTGGATGTGCCGGTAACGAGCTTCGCATCAAGGTTCGCGGCCATTTCCTCCAGGTATACAATTCGATCCTTTTCCTTAAGGTCAGAAAGTATGAGTCGGTCAGGCGCCAGCTTTTTCAGCGTCTCGAAATCAAATTCCCATGAAAATGTGGCGTGGAAATTCTTATTTTCATTACTATGTTTCGGATCTTTCGCCGCGGCAACAAGTACAAGTTCGCGGATAGGTTTACCGTGTTTTATCAATGCTTTCATTGCTACTATCGCACCCAAGCTGTGCCCGATGAGAACTGTGTTCTCATCCATCCGGCAATTTTCTAGCACGTAGGCCACTTGGTCATTCTCTGTCGGATGATCGGTATCCGGCATTTGCGGTGCCTGCACTCCATAGCCTCTATTTTCTAGTTCCGCCTTTAGCCACGGGATGAAATTCTTGTCCGCGCGACCGGTCCAACCGTGCAGGATGATGAAGTTTGGCTTACTTGCATTGGAAATCGGAAACTCCAGGTACGCGCCCTCCGACTTCCCTATCCAGGCGCGCTGAGCGTCTTTTATCTCTTCGCGCCACGGCAGTTTCTCCAATCCTTCAAGCAGGCGCTCGGCGTAGTCGGTGATCTTCAGGAACCACTGCGTGAGCCGCTTCTCCACGACTTCCGTGCCGCACCGATCGCACTTGCCGTCTATCACTTGCTCGTTCGCAAGCACGGTCTGGTCTTTGGGACACCATTTGACGGGCGCTTCTTTATGCACCGCGAGCCCGTGTTCGAAGAGCTTGGCGAAGAGCCATTGCGTCCATTGGTAGTAACCCGGGTCGCAGGCGACGACTTCCTTACTCCAATCAAACGACGGGCCCATCGAAGCGAGCTGTTCCTTCATCCGTTCGATGTTCTTGTAGGTCCACTCTTTCGGATCCACGCCGTTTTTAATGGCGGCGTTCTCCGCCGGCAGACCGAAGGCGTCGAAGCCTATCGGGAACAGCACGTTCTTCCCGCGCATGCGCAGCATGCGC